>JACQVE010000186.1 GCA_016209965.1 Gemmatimonadota bacterium
GAGTCCCGCCCGGTCGGCGCCAGAATCTCCCCGGTATAGTAGCGCCCGTCGCTGGAGGCAAGGAAGACGTAGCTGGGCGCCACCTCCGCGGGCTGGGCCGGCCGCCTCCAGAAGGTGTCGGCGCCGAAGCGCTCCACGTGCTCCCGGGCGTGAGCTCGTGGAAGTCGCGCGTCTCCCACTCGAAGGCCGCGTTGTTGACCAGGATGTCCTTCCCTTTGCCCAAACTGCCCGTTACGTTCGCAGCCCGTCGCTGATTGCACTGGACGTTCCGGGAGACTTAGTGGCGAGACCAGGCGAGAAGGCTCCCACGGGGATCACCGGACGCAGGATGGGGGTGAAGAAGATCCAGGTTACGCGGGCCGGCTGGATCGGCGCGGCCATCGCGCTGCTCGCGGCGGCGGTGTTCGTGCGCCTGGGGGTTTGGCAGGTCGACCGGCTGGCGGAGCGGCGCGCGCAGAATGCCGCGATAGCCGCCCGCCTGGCGCTGCCGCCGCTGCGCCTCGAGCGCGCTCCCGGCGATAGCAGCGCCTTGAGCTACCGTCGCGTAGTGGTCGCTGGCGTATACGACGACGAGCGCACGCTGGTCCTGGCGGGGCGCAGCTACCGGGGCTCACCAGGCGCCCACGTCATTACGCCGCTGCGGCTGGCGGACGGGACGACCGTGGTACTGGTGAACCGCGGCTGGGCGCCGGCGCCCGATGGTGCGACCGTGGACCTGCCCCACTTGCGTGAGCCCGGGCCGGTACGCCTCTCCGGCCTGCTGCTGCCGCTCTCGAGGCAGCAGCGCGGGCCCGCGGCGGGCGCGCGGCGGCCAGGCGCGCCGGCATTCCAGCGGGTCTGGGTACGGCTCGAGCCCGCCGCCGTGCGGCGCCAGTACCCCTCCGCGATTCGGGATGTCTACATCCAGGCACTCGCCGAGCCCGGCCACCAGGGACTGCCCCTCCGCCTCGAGCCGCCCGCGCTGGACAACGGCCCCCACCTGAGCTACGCCATCCAGTGGTTCAGCTTTGCCCTCATCACGTTGATCGGCTCGGCCGCGCTGGCGGTGCGGAGCGGCGAGGTGCGCTGGGCGTAGCGCGACACGGCGGCGCGGCGAAGACGGCGATACGGCGACGCGGCGACGCGGCGACGCGGCGAGGCTGTAACCTCGCCGCGTGGCTGTGTCGCCGCGTCCCGTTTCTAGCTGGCCTTACACTCCCCTTCGATGCCGCGCGCCAGGCACTCGGCATTGGGGACCGGGAAGCGCCGGTTGATGAAGTGGGCGGGCAGGTCCTTCAAGCTGTCATTCAGCTTGCCGTAGCGGCGCAGGTCGATCCAGCGGTGGCCCTCGAACATGAGCGAGTAGCGCTTCTGCTTGAGCAGCTCGTCCAGGACATTGGCCGCCGTAAGATCGTTTCGCGCCTTGAGGCCGCCCGCGTTCTGCCGGATGAAGTTGATGTCGTCCGACGCGGCTTTCACGTTGCCCAGCCCGATGTTGGCCTCGGCCCGCAGCAGGATCAGCTCCTCGTTACGGATGATCGCGACGGGAGAGCCGAGCGACGGGTAGATGGTGAAGACCACGTCTGTTTCCAGCCCGCGCTGCTTGGCCGGCGCGGACAGCTTGCGGAGTTTTTCCTGCACCCGGTCATCCGGCTTGCCATCCGCCTTCAGCTCGGCGTCCTTGACCAGCCCCGGATGCGCCAGGACCGTGGGGTCGAGCAGCACGTTGGCCTCGTCTCCCGAGCCCGTGCCGTACGCGTGGTAGACGCCCAGGTCGAGCGGCGCTGCGGTGCTGACAAAGGACTCCTGCAGTGCCTGGATGGCCACGCCGTAGTTGGCGGCGGTGCCGCCAATTCCCATGCTCCCCATGTACACGGCCACGCGGGCGCGCAGCGCCCGATTGAACTTCAGGAACGTGGCCGGCGTGTCGAATCCGGCGAAGCCGGCACTGAGCTGGAAGGGGAAGGCGCTGCCCCCGGCCTGCAGGTGCGCCTTGCCCTCGTCCAGCAGCTTCGCGACCTGGGCAAAGACCTGCGCCTTGCCCACCAGCGCGCCGGGGTCGCTGACGGGCACGTCCACATCGATCACCGCGCCATTATCGTCCCGGGTGTTGATGACCAGGAGCAGGTCGAGCGCCATGATGGTCTTGGTGAAGCCGCGGATCGCTTCCAGCTCCGCGTTCGAGAAGCCGGTGACCTTCTCGAGGGCGTTCAGGATGATCTCGGCTGTACGCACGTTCCGGTAACGCTGCGTCCAGTGGTTGGCGCCGAACGCCGGGCTGCCCGCGTCCAGCGGGCTTTCCAGCATCTCTGCCACGAAGCGGGGCTCGGCGGGGTCGAACACGTACGACTCCCGCCCCAGGATGCCGGTCAGGGAGATGTAGCCGTTGCGCAC
>JACQVE010000187.1 GCA_016209965.1 Gemmatimonadota bacterium
GCGGAAAGGGGAACTCGAAATGGCGAAAGTCGCCGTGCCGGAGCGGCGCGTGGCGAGCTCCGGCGTGGTGAAGTCCTGGGTCGAGCGAACGAGTGTCCGAACGAGTGCATCGCTGCCGCGCGCGGCCAGCGGCACCGCGCTAGAACGACGGTCTGCTTTCGGTCGAGCGAAAACTGCTGCAACCCGCGGCCGGGCGAAGCGGCGGAAGCCCGGTCCGGAATCGTAATCATGGGGTCCAGGGAAGTTCGGTCGGTATTAGTAAAGTCGGCCCTCCGGTTTGTCAACCCTGTTGGCCGCCCCGCCCGGGTGGCGCGGCGCCGCGGAGAGCCGGTGCCTTTTCCCCGTCCGAACCCTTTGGTCAACGTTCAAGGCGTGGAAAATGTGACACGTAGGAAGTGGCGGCGCCCGCGGCGCAGCACGAGCCGGTCGCCGGGCCGGGCGGCGATGTAGCGGTTGCGGTCGGTGATGCGTTCCTCGCCCGCGGCGATGGCGCCCTGCTCGATGAGGCGGACGGCGTCGCTGTTGGAGTCGGCGAGGCCGGCGGCGACGAGGAGTCCGGGGAGCCAGACGCCACGACCGGGGTGGTAGCGGAGCGCGGGGGCATCGAGGGGGAGGGTTTTCTCGGGGATGCGGTCTGGGAGCGCGCGCTCCTTGAAGACGCGGTCGAAGTGCTGCTGGGCCTGGGCGGCGGCTTCGGCCCCGTGATAGGCGGCGACGATGTGGCGGGCGAGCTCGCGTTTGGCCTGGTAGGGCTCCTGGCGGACGCGGCTGGTGGCGGCCTCGAGCTGGGGGCCGCGCAGGGTGGTGGCCAGGCGGAGCCATTCCTCGAGGAGTGAGTCGGGAATCGACATGGTCTTGCCGAACTGCTCCTCGGGGGGCTCGGCAATGCCGATGTAGTTGTCGTACGACTTGGACATCTTGAGCTGGCCGTCGGTGCCGCGGAGCAGGGGCAGGATCAAGCAGACCTGCGGCTCCTGGCCGTAGCGCTCCTGCACGGTGCGGCCCACGAGCAGGTTGAATTTCTGGTCCGTGCCGCCCAGCTCGAGGTCGGCGCGCAGGGCGACGGAGTCGTAGGCCTGGAGCAGCGGGTAGACGAACTCGAGGATCGAGATGGGGCGGCCTGCGCGGTAGCGTTCGGCGAAGTCGTCGCGTTCGAGCATGCGGGCGACAGTGTAGGTCGCGGTGAGTTCGAGCAGGCCGGCCAGGTCGAGGGGCGCGAGCCAGCGCGAGTTGTATTCGATACGCACGCGCGCGAGGTCCAGCACCCGGCCGACCTGCTCGGCGTAAGTGCGGGCGTTGGCCTGGATCTCTTCGGCCGAGGGGCGCGGGCGCGTCTCGCTGCGGCCGCTGGGATCGCCGACGCGGGCGGTGTAGTCGCCGACCACGAAGATGACTTCATGCCCCAGCTCCTGCAGCGCGCGCAGCTTGCGCAGCGAGACGGCGTGGCCGATGTGCAGGTCGGGGCGGGTGGGGTCGAAGCCCTGCTTGACGCGCAGCGGCTGGCCCGTGCGCTGGCTGCGCTCGAGCTTGCGCTCGAGTTCCTCTTCGGGGATGACCTCGGCCGCGTCCTGGCGGATGGCCTCGAGCTGCTGGGCGACGGGCGGGAACGCGGGCATAGCGGAAGTCTAGCGGCGCGCACCGCGCTTGGCGAGAGTCCCCGGGCAGGCCGGGCAGGCCGCCCCGGCGGGCGGGCCCGGGTGAGGCTCCGCGGCCAGCGCTCCCGCTTCGCGGAGCCTCCTCGGCCGGCACTCAGCCGCCGATGCCCTGCATCTCGGGTAAATTCTTTGCTGAGTGCCGGCCTGCGGGGTCTCCGCTCGCTCCGCGAATGGCCGCTTGAGCCTCACCCGGGCCCACCCGCCTCCGCCCCAAACGGGGTTTGCAGCCGCTCGCCGAGGAGATCACACCACCGCCGCTCAGCGCCGCGGAACGGCGGCCCGCGGTGCAGCGGGTGCGCGGGCTTTTATTGCACAGGTTCAGGCGCCGAAGCGGCGGGCGAGGGTGGCGGCGCCGCGGGCGGCGTCCACGGGCCGGTCGAGGATGGCGAGGGGGAGCTGGAGCGCTTCCAGGGCGCGAAGCACGGGCTGGCGCAGTGGCCGGCCGGGGGCGAGGAGTCCGCCGGCCAGGGCCACAGGCGCGGGCGCTGGCCAGGGGCCGAGGCGGCGGTGGAGCGCGGCGATGTGGCGGGCGAGATCGTGCGCGGCCTGGTCCAGGATCCCGGCGGCGACAGCGTCCGGGCTGGCGGCTACGGCGGCGACCAGGGGTGCCAGGGCGGCAATTTCGGCCTTGGCGGCGGTGGCGGCCCAGTGGATGAGGGACTCGGGATCGGCTGCGCTGGCGGCGCGAAGCACGGGCTCGAGGAGCTGCGTGTCGGGGCCCCGGCCGTCGTGGGCGCGGGCTACGGCGCGCAGAGCTTTGAGCCCGAGGGCGTAGCCGCTGCCCTCGTCCCCCAGCAGGGCGCCCCAACCGCCGGCGCGGGCGGTGCGGCCATCCGCGGCGCGGCCCCAGGCGATCGAGCCCGTGCCCGCGATGAGGAGCAGGCCGGGCCCGCCGCCGAAGGCGTCCTCGAGGGCGGCCTCGGCGTCCGTGACCACCCGGACGCGGCGCGCGACGCCGGCCTTGCGCAGCGTATTCTCGAGGGCGCGCCGCTCGGCGGGGCGTCCGGCGCCGGCGAGGGCGCAGCAGAGCGCGGCGGCGGGGGCAGCAGCCCCTGGGCTTCGCTGACCCCCAGCTCCGCCGGCACCGGCCTGGCGCAGCGCCAGCCGGGCCAGGTGCGTCAGACCGGGGGCGGCGGCCTCGGGGTTTTCGGCGCGGACGAGCCCCGGCTCACCTGGCACGCGGGCCAGTTCGACGCCCGCGGCATCGGTGACCAGGGCTGTGGCGCGGGTGGCTCCGCCGTCAATGCCGAGAAAGAGGGTCACGGGGCCGGGACTCGGGCAGGGTCAGGGGGATCGCGCATCTCGCGAGCGGAGTCGGGCGCTGGCCGCTCCGACCCCCACCGTGACGGCGGAGCCCATGAGGGCGAACCAGAGGGTGTCCAGCAGGCGGGGAATCCACTGGAACTGCTGGGCGGCCCAGAGGGCGGCCATGAGGGTAATGGCGGCAGCCATGCCGGTGATGGCGTCGCGCTGGTCGGCGCGTCGCGAGAGCACGCCCAGGAGGAATCCGCCCAGCAGGCCGCCGTAGGTGAAGGAGGCGATCTGCAGGGCGATCACCACAATGGGCGTACCCTGTGAGGCGAACTGGAAGAGGATCGCGCCGCCAATCAGGATGGCGGCCCAGAGCAGGGTGAACGCCCTACCCACGCGCATGAGGTGCTGCTGGTCTGCGGCGCGGCGGGCGAGAGGCGCGTAGATGTCGTGGGTGGTGGCCGAGGCCAGGGAGTTGAGTGAGGAGGCGACCGTGGACATAGCTGCGGCGAGGATCGCGGCGACGATCAGGCCGGCGAGGCCGGTCGGCAGCGCATCGACAATGAAGCGGGGAAAGACCTCGTCGGGTGTAGCGAAGGTGCGGCCGCCGTAGTAGGCGAAGAGGCCGAGGCCCACCAACAGGAAGAGCGCGAACTGGCCGATGACGACCACGCCGCTGGTGATGAGGGCCTTGCGCGCCGCGGCGAGCGAAGGCGAGGCGAGCAGGCGCTGCACAATCAGGTGGTCCACGCCGTGGGAGGCCATGGAGAGGAAGGCGCCGCCCACCAGGCCGGTGAGGAGCCACCTGCCATCGGCGAATCCGCCCTGGAAGTGGAGCAGCCGGAGCTTGGCGGCGGGGCGGGCGGCCTCCAGGATGCCGGCCCAGCCGCCGGGCACCAGGCGCAGCAGCAGGACGAGGGCGGCGGCGCCGCCGGCCAGGTAGAGGAACATCTGGATGACGTCCACCCAGACGACGGCGCGCAGGCCGCCGTAGTAGGTGTAGAGCAGTGTAAAGGCGCCGGTCAGCAGGATGGACTGCCAGTAAGGGAGCCCGGTGACCAGGGCGATGGGGATAGCGGCGGCGAAAATCCGGACACTGTCCGCGAAGGCGCGCGTGACCATGAAGATGCCGGCAGCGAAGCGGCGAGTGGCGAGGCCGAAGCGCTGCTCGAGCAGCGCGTAGGCAGTGGCGATCTCGCCGCGGAAGTAGCCGGGCAGCAGTACGGCGGCGACGGCGATGCGGCCGAACAGGTAGCCGAACGTGAGCTGCAGGATCCAGAAGTCGGCGGTGTAGGCGGTGGCCGGCACGCTGATGAAGGTGAGGGCACTGGTCTCGGTGGCGACGACAGAGAAGCAGACGGCCCACCAGGGTATGGCGTGGCCGGCGAGGAAGTAATCGCGGGCGTCCTTCTGGCGGCGGCCGAGCCAGGCGCCGAAGGCGGTGACACCGGCGAGATAGGCCGCGATGACGGCAAGGTCGAGGGTGGTCACGGCTCCTGGGCGGCCAGGGAGCTGGTGGGCACGGGTTCGGTCTCGAGCGGCTGGCCGGCGCGGCGTACGACGTAGGATTCCATGGCGTAGTATTCGGGCAGCCCGAGGCGATCGAGCAGGTGCGCGGTGGTCTTGTTGCGCTCCTCGATCCGCTGCCAGAACTCGCGGTCGTCGAGGCCCGGGAAGGGCGCCACGTCCTTCTGGCTCTGGTGCTTGAAGATGGCGCGCACCTTGAGGCGCAGCTCGTCCTCGGAGAGTGGGACGAGCACGTCGGCGTCTGCCAGCGGCCATTCCTGCCACGCGCCGCGGTAGTACCAGACCTCGGGCGGCTCCGCCGAGTAGCGTTCCAGCGCCCGATCCACGGCTTCCTTGCACATGCGGTGCGTGCCGTGGGGATCCGAGAGGTCACCTGCGACGAAGGCGAGGTCGGGACGGTGGCGCTCGAGCAGCTCGTGCGTGATCTCGATGTCGCGGGGGCCAATGGGATCCTTGCGCACCTTGCCCGTCTGATAGAAGGGCAGATTGAGGAACACGGCGCGCTCGGGGGCGATGCCGAAGGTCTCGAGGGCGGATACGGCCTCGGCCTCGCGGATGTGGCGCTTGATGGTCTGGCAGGCGGCGGAGTCGACGGCGCCAGGCTGTTTGCTGGTGAGGAAATCCTGGATCTTGCGGACCAGCGCCTCGAGGCGCTGGTGCTCGAGATCGAAGTCGCGGGCGATGCGCCGCATGAAGTCGAGGTAACGGCGGACCTCGTGATCGAACACGGCAATGTTGCCCGAGGTCTGATAGGCGACGAGGATCTCGTTCCCGTTCTGGTGCAGCTTGTTCAGGATGCCGCCCATCGAGATGACGTCGTCATCGGGGTGCGGCGAGAAGACCAGGATGCGCTGGCCGCGGGGCAATTTGCTCCTGCCCCGGATCTTGGCGATAAGCGCGTTGAAGACCTCGCCGTTGAGCGGCCCGGCGCCGCCGTAGCGGGCGAGGAGCGCGCTCAGGTGGTGCTCGCGGTAGTCCTGGTTCTCGAGCTTGAGCACGGATTTGCCCGTAACGGCGCTGAGCCAGATCACGGCCTGGATCTCGAGGGGCCGGGTCCATTCTACGGCGCCCAGCAGCCAAGGCGTCTTGAACCGCGTGAGCTCGGCGGCGGCGGCGGGGTCCAGGTAAAAGGTGGTGGCCGGGTGCTGCTGCAGATAGGTGGCGGCGACATCGGGGTGTAGCTCGCCCTCGACCGCGCGGCGCACGATCTCGGCCTTATGCTCGCCCGTGGCGATGATAGCGA
Source organism: Gemmatimonadota bacterium (assembly GCA_016209965.1). Lineage (NCBI taxonomy): Bacteria > Pseudomonadati > Gemmatimonadota > Gemmatimonadota bacterium. Next base: position 5,677 of record JACQVE010000187.1, read on the forward strand.
TCTGGCGCGCCTCGAGGATGGTGGCGACTCCCATGGTGATGGCTTCCGTGGGCACGTTCTCCTCGCCGAAGAAGTCGGCGGCGGCGGCGCGGCGCGTGATGCTGTCCAGGCCGACCAGGCGGGTGCGGGAATGCATGCTCGAGCCGGGCTCGTTGAAGCCGATATGGCCGGTCTGGCCAATGCCCAGGATCTGGAAGTCAATGCCCCCGGCCTGGCGCACCCTTTCCTCATAGGCGCGGCAATGCTCGTCAACACGGTCGCGCGGCGTACTGCCGAGCGGAAGGTGGACGTTCTGCGGGGCGATATCGATGTGGTCGAACAGGTTCTCCCTCATGTAGCGCTGGTAGCTGTGAATGCTGTCCGGCGCCATCGGGTAGTACTCGTCGAGGTTGAAGGCGACCACGCCGGCAAAGCTCAGCCCCTGGTCACGGTGCAGGCGGATCAGCTCGCGGTAGATGCCGATGGGGGTCGAGCCCGTGGCCAGGCCCAGGACGGCGCCCTGGCCGGCAGCCTGCTTGCCGCGGATCAGCTCGCCGATCTGGCGGGCAATCGTGCGGGCGATGGCGTCGTGCTCGAGGACGACGGTGGGGATGCGTTCGGGGTTCATGGTTATTAGCGGACGCGTACGTGTACGCGCGTGCGCGTTGCGCGCCGCGCTGGAGCCCAGCGCCTCAGTCGCGGAGCCCGAGCCGGAGTCCCCATCCTACCTTCTGGCATCCCGCTCCCCCGCCCTCAGGTTGCGGGCGATCCAGGCGAAGGAGGCGGCGGCGGCGGCGAGGTAGAGGAGCGCTTCGAGTCGCGGCCCGAAGATCAGGCGTCCCACGCCGAAGAGCGCGCCATACACACTGATTACGCCGGCGATCCAGTTGGTCCAGTTGAGCGCGCCGCCGGCCATGGATTCGGCGCCGAAGCCTGCCGCCGTGGCGATTCGGCGCCAGCCTGGTCCGCCGGGCCGCACGCGGCGGTAGAAGGCTTCCAGTGCAGGCTGGGGCACCGGCGGCGTCAGGAAGGTGATGGCGATCCAGACGGCAGTAGTGATCGCCGTCGTGGCCAGCATGACGTAGGCGCCCTCGAGCGGATCCATAGGGTTGAAGACCAGCCCGAAGCCGCGGCGCAGTGGCGCAACCTGGGCCAGGCTCTGGGCCTCCGCGGCCGGGACTGCGCCCACGGCCCAGAGCCCGCCCAGGGCGAAGAATACGAGGAGCGCAGCGGCCATGGCGCTGATCTCCGACCAGGCGTTGATGCGCCACCAGTACCAGCGCAGGATGTAGACCAGCCCGGTCCCGGCGCCGAGCGCGATGAGGATGCGCCAGGCGCCCTCGATCGATCCCCCGCGGTAGAGCACGTAGGTCACGCCCGTCGAGAGCACGAAGATGGCAGCGGTAGCGAGGCGCGAGATCAGGACCAGGCGCCGCGCGCCGGCGTCGGGGCGGACGAAGCGCAGGTAGAGGTCGTTCATCAGGTAAGACGCCCCCCAGTTGAGCTGGGTGGCGATGGTGGACATGTAGGCGGCGGCGAAGGCGGCCAGGAGCAGGCCGCGGAACCCGGTGGGCAGCAGGTCTACCACGGCCTGGACGTAGCCGCTGGCCGGGTCGGCGAGCCCCGGGTAGAGCACGACGACGGCCAGTGCGGTGAGGATCCAGGGCCAGGGTCGCACGGCATAGTGGGCAATATTGAACCACAGGGTAGCGAGCAGGCCGTCCCGCTCGGTTCGGGAGCTGAAGATGCGCTGGGCGACGTAGCCGCCGCCGCCCGGTTCGGCGCCCGGGTAGGAGGTGGCCCACCACTGCACGGCGAGGTAGGCGAGCAGGGCGGTGAGCGGCATCCAGGCGGCGCCGGCGGCGGGGAAGAAGGCGAGTGCGGCTTCCGTCGAGCCGAAGTGGGCGGGCAGCTTGGCCAGCAGCCCGTCCAGTCCGCCGACCGCCTGGACGGCGAAGATGGCGAGTACAATCGAGCCGCCCATGGCGATCACGAACTGGACGAAGTCGGTGACGACCACGCCCCAGAGACCGGACAGCGTCGAGTAGGCCATGGTAATGACGAACATCGCGAGCAGTGCGCGGAAGGGGTCCACACCGAGCGTGACATCGAGGATCTTCACCATGGCCAGGTTGACCCAGCCGATGATGATTAGGTTGATGGGGAAGGCCATGTAGAGGGCGCGGAAC
>JACQVE010000188.1 GCA_016209965.1 Gemmatimonadota bacterium
AACGCGCCCATCACCCCGGCCGCCGATTGCCTGCTGGAGGAGCGCGGCACCCCGGTGGTTCCGGACATCCTGGCCAACGCCGGCGGCGTCTCCGTCTCCTACTTCGAGTGGGTGCAGAACCTCCAGCGCTTCCGCTGGGGCGCGGAGCGCGTGCAGGAGGAGCTGGCGCGCACGCTGAACGCCGCTTACGACGAGGTGCGCGCCACGGCCGCCGAGTTCCGCGTGCCGCTGCGCGTGGCCGCCTTCATCCTGGGCGTGCGCCGCGTGGCCGCGGCCACGCAGCTCCGGGGATACTGACGAGCCGGGGCATTGGAATTCGCGCCGCCGGCGACAACGAGGAAACCTACTCGAGCAGGATCGGCTTCCCCTCCTTGCGCGCGAGCGCGCACAAAGCGATCAACTCGCCCAGAAGAGGCTTGCCCTCCGCGTCGAGGTACACGTCGTAGAGCGTCCGCGGCTTCCGGCCGGAGGAGGCAAGCTTACTCTGCCAATTGGAGTCCGGCGGCTCGGGCGGCAGCTTCTTGAACGCCGCGGCAATGGCCTCTAGCTCGCGCTGTAGCTGCGGAAGCTCCTCCACCTCCCACCGATCCGGCTCGAAGCGGCACAGGAAGGTCGGAAAAGAGCTGCCGAACTCTCCCACTTCGAGCAGAGCGTGCACGCTGTCGCGGAAGTAGTAGAAGTCGTCGGTGCTGCCAGTCTGCACTCGCGCAAGCTGGCGCGCCCCGTCCATCACGCATAGTGTGATCACGCCCCGCAGGCTCCGACCTGGGTCTCAGCGGCGGAAGGCTGCCTCGCTCCTGAAAGTGACACTTTCAAACAGGCATATCCAGCTGCCAGGATGGAGGCAGGCTGCGGCAGGGCGCGGCCGGCGCTGGAGGGGCGGCTGGGGGTGGAGTCGGATTCAGCCGTCAAGGAGGAGATCGCGTCGGCACTGCGGGTCTGATGCCCCCCGCCGAATTGGCGGGGGGCATGGTACGGCGCTTCACGATCGCGGTCCTGTCCGTGGAGCGAAAAATACCCGGGATCGGCTGCACTACCTCGAGGACTCGAATTATCTCCTCGGCGGGGGCGGCGCCGCGCTCGGGGTCAGCCTCCACCACCAGCCGCTGACACGCGGGCAGCTGCCGGTCCCGCCGAGTGCGGCCGCTGACATGCTTCCGAAGAGGCCTCGGGAATTCTGGGGACGTGTCCGTGCCATCGTTTCCTTCCCCTCTTTATGGATGATCCACTCCAATCCGCGCGGCCGTTCAAGGGGTCGCAACCACGTGTAAGTCCCCTGGAGCGCGACTGGAGGAGCAACGTGATTCACGGCCGTGCCCCCAAAGTCATGCGTGACCAGCGGGAAGGGCGCTCAGTGGAAGGGAGGCGCGTGGTCGCTGCCGCGCAACGCCACTCCCCGTGCCGAGATCCCGCACCTGCCGAACCACAGGCCGGCCCAGGCGGGAGAACTGGCCATCCGACAGTCGCTCCTTTACCACGACCGTCCCGATCCAGAGCAGGAAGTGCGTATGCCGGGCAAGCTGGGGCGACTCGGAAACACCCCCGCCGGGCTTGTGGGCAGGTCGGCGATGCGGTTCACCGGCTCGGGTGTCTGCGGCCGGGGCGGAGAACGGATAGGCTCCCGGAACGCGGGGGCGGTGCCGGCGCCGGACGTTACCTCTTGGTCCGCTCCCGGGTAGCATCGTACATTGGCGGCGGGCTGGTGGTGGCGGCGAGATCCGCGCCGCAGCGCCGTGAGGCGTGGCACGAATTCGAATTCCCGAGGCAGAGAGCGGTGGCAGAGCGAAGGCGGACGGTGACGGTTGAGGTGGGCGGCGTCCCCGTGGGCAGCGGCCATCCCATCGTCGTCCAGTCCATGACCAACACGGACACGGCGGACGCGGCGGCGACGGCGGCGCAGGTGCGGGCGCTGGCGGCGGCGGGCAGCGAGCTAGTGCGCGTGACCGTGAACAACGAGGCAGCGGCGGCCGCGCTGCCGGAGATCGTGGCGCGGCTGCGAGACGGGGGCGCGGCCGCCCCCATCATTGGGGACTTCCACTACAACGGCCACCTGCTGCTGACGCAGTATCCGGAGTGCGCGAAGGCGCTGGACAAGTACCGGATCAACCCCGGGAACGTGGGCGCGAAGCGGCGGGACGAGAACTTCCGCACCATCATCCGGGTCGCGCTCGAACAGGGCAAGCCGGTGCGCATCGGCGTGAACTGGGGCTCGCTGGACCAGCAGCTCCTGACCGAGCTGATGGACGAGAACGCGCGGAGGCCGGAGCCGCTGGACGCCCGGGAAGTGACCCTCGAGGCCATGGTCGAGAGCGCGCTACGCTCCGCGGAGCTGGCCGAGGAGACGGGGCTGCCGCACGACCGCATCATCCTGAGCGCCAAGGTCTCGGGCGTGCAGGACCTGGTCAGCGTCTACCGCCGCCTGGCCGCGCGCTGCGACTACCCGCTGCACCTGGGGCTGACCGAGGCGGGGATGGGGACCAAGGGCGTGGTCGCGACGACCGCCGGGCTGGCCGTGCTGCTCGAAGAGGGGATCGGCGACACGATCCGCGTTTCGCTCACGCCCCGGCCGGGCGGCGAGCGCACCGAGGAGGTGCTGGTCGCACAGCAGATCCTGCAGTCGCTCGAGCTGCGCAGCTTCGCGCCGCAGGTGACGGCCTGCCCCGGCTGCGGGCGCACCACCAGCAGCTTCTTCCAGCAGATGGCGGAGGACATCCAGGGCTACATCCGCGAGCGCATGCCGGAGTGGCGGGCGCGCTACCCGGGGGTCGAGGAGCTGCGCGTCGCGGTCATGGGGTGCGTGGTCAACGGGCCGGGCGAGTCCAAGCACGCCAATATCGGGATCTCCTTGCCGGGCACGTTCGAGGAGCCCAAGGCGCCGGTCTACGCGGACGGCAGGCTGTTCACCACGCTGCGCGGGGAGACGCTGGTGCAGGATTTCCTGCGCATCCTCGATGACTACGTGGACTCGCGCTACGGCAAGGGCGTGGGGCCACTCGCGGGCGCAACAACGGCAAGCAAGCGGTAGGCGGGCCCGGATCAAGCTCCCGCGCGGCTGAAGTAGGGAACCGGGACGGGGACGGGAAGGGGACCGGCCGCCGCACTGGCCAGATTCTTCCGGCTATCCTCCCGCGCGATGATTTTCTTCTACGTCCTGCTCGGGCTGGTCGTGCTGCGCGCGATCGTGGTGCTGGCCGCCATGGCCTTGCTGGTGCGGCCCGTCCACGCCTGCCCCGCCTGCCGCCAGCCCAGTGTGCCCGTCCAGCGGCGGTGGCTTGACCGCCTCGCCCCCTGGCTCGAGTGGCGCTGGTGCCCCCATTGCGGCTGGCAGGGACCCTCCCGGCGAGAGCCACCTTGTTAGACACTAACAGAGCCGCGCTTCCCTCAAGGTAGGCGAGTCGGACTTCGGCGAGCTCGTGGTCCGAGCGCGTTGCCTGACGACTGGCGTCCTTCTTCTCCGTCTGGCAGCGCATCTCATGCCGCGGAAAGCTGCCTGACCGTACTCACCAACTCGACCAACTGGCCCCGCGGCGGACCACAACGGGCGATCCGTCGGCGAGAAACGCGGAACTGGGGGTTTGCTCCAGCCAGCGGGCACATTCCGCGCCGTAGAGGCCCGCCAGATCACCCTCCACGGCTGATGTGGCGACCCGCCATACCCGCCAACGCGGGTGCTCCACTCCATACTCGATGGTGCCGCTGGCGGTCGTGGAATAGCCCCAGTAATGCTCCGTGATGAACTCCTCTTCTGAGGCGGGGGCAGTAGCCCGCGCCACCTCCACCGGCTCCACACGCAGGCCGTTCCATTCCCCGTTGAACTTCCATTCGTACTGGACAGAGCCACGCTTCTCAGCCTGGCCGCTGGGCACGTCGATGCGGTGGCGCATGGGCAGCGCTACATACTTCTCACCATAGACGGCGCGTGCCACCAGTGCCACGGCCGTGCGCGGCACGATTTCCTTGATAAAGACCACGCCTCGCCGCCACCCTTCTGCAGCTCTCCTGCGCACATAGAAGCGCAGGTTCACTTCTTCAAAATCTCGATGAAATGGGACTGGAATCCCTAGAACCCTGGTTTTCAGGAACAGGAACCCCACCAGGCTGACAAACGTTCTGTCGTTCCAGAGGTCCAACTCCGTTCCGCGTGGGACCCGAGGCCGGAGCTGCGACGGATCGACCTGGTAGTTGATCATGGCCAGGTAGCGCCAATCCGCTGTCAGAAAGTGACGGGGTGGCATCGTGCTGCGGGGGCTCCGCTCACTCGCCCAGCTCCCGCCGCACGGCGGCAATGTCGCCTGGTGAGCCCATGAGGATCAGCGTGGCGCCGGCCGGGAGCTGGAAGCTGGGCGGCGGGTTGTAGACCCACTTGTCGGCATCCATGCGGCAGGCCAGGAGCAGTGCATCGGAGATGGCCCGGAAATCGATGCTGCCCAGTGTGCGTCCCACGGCGGGCGACTCCTCCCCCAGCCGCACCTCGTCAATGCGCAGGTTGCGGTCGCGGTCGCGCAGCATCTCGTCCAGGAAGCTGACCACCGTGGGGCGGATCAGCTCCGAGGCGAGGCGGAGGCCGCCGATGCGGGTGGGCGAGACCACGGCGTCGGCTCCCACACGCCGCATCTTCTCCCCCGTCTCCGGCTCGGTAACCCGGCTCACTATGCGCAGCCGCGGGTTGAGTGCCCGGGCCGTCAGGGTAATGATCAGGTTGTCCTTGTCGCTGTCGGTGCAGGCGACGAGGCCAGCCGCCCGCTCGACGCCGGCCGCGCTCAGCACCTGATCGGCCGTCGGGTCGCCCGCCAGCACGAGTGCCTGCGAGAGCGCCGACCGCAGCCGGTCGAAGCGCTCCGGATCCTCCCCAATGATCACCAGGCGGCGTTCGACCGCCTGGAGCTCCGAGGCCACCTGGATCGCGGTCTCGCCCGAGCCGCAGACGATGTAATGCCCGCTGAGCCGGCCCACCTCCTTGATCATCTGCCGCCTCCAGAAGACTTGATGCAACTGACCTTCCAGAATGAATGCAGTGCCCGTGGTGACGAAGTACGCCAGACCGCCCATGCCGAAGAGCAGGAAGGCAATGGTGAAGAGCCGCCCCCCCGGATTGCCCGACAGATCGATGATCTCGCCGTATCCCACCGTGGTCAGCGTGATGATCGCCATGTACAGCGCGTCCACGGGGGAGGCGGTGGGGTCAATTATGCGGTAGCCCAGCACGCCGACCAGCAGCACGAGCAGCATGAAAAGCGCGCCCTTGGCCAGGCGGCCGCGCAGCAGCCGCAGGTTTTGCTCCAGCGTGGGGTCGGAGAGGCCAAAGTCCGCCATACGCCCCTTCTGCTGCCCTCCGTGCTGATTCCGTGCTCGGGCCCCCTGGGCCCGCCTCCGGGCATGTGCTGAAATCTGCGGCGCCGCGGGGGCCGAGGCAAATGTCGGGTGCCCGTCGACTCGCCGCAACCCGCGGCGCGGCACGCATTTGGCACTACTCGGACGGTGGGACCGGGTCGGGAGGGGGCGTGTTCCGGCCCGGGTGCGGCGCGCTCGAAGTCATGCGCAAACGGCGCAACCTGGGAGGTGGCCGATGATCTCGTGCAAATATCACGGGCATGACGCCCGAGGGGCCGCAGTTCGGCTTGCCCGGATTCGAGGTAAACCTGCTCTATATCGCGGGGCTGCTGGCGCTGCTGCTGGCGGGCGCCGGCACGCTGTCGCTGGATTCGCTGCGCGCTGCGCCGCGCGGCGCAGTGCCGCCATACGCCGGCCCGGAGTGGCCGGGCCCGGCCGGAACGCCGCGCGCGCCCGGCTGGCGCGAGCGCGTGAAATAGGTGATGGCCGCAGTGAGCCCTTCACCATCCCGTTAGGTACTCACCGCCGGGCACGCGGAGGGCGCGGAGTGGCAGCCCGTCGCCGCGACACCGGACGATCTCTGTGTCCTCGGCGTGCTCGGCGGTGAAATACTGTGCGTGAGTTGCGCTTCCGCGCCTATCCACGCAGCATCCACCATAGCAATTCAAACTCCAAGCCCCAGCAGGGGATCTTATTGTAGCGGCGCCGCACATCTGTCTGGCGGAGGGCCCGTCTTCGGGTGATGGAGCTACGCTTTCCTGCGGCGCCCGCCGGGGCCGCGGAGATCGAGGACCTGGTCCTCCATGCCCGGGGCGGGGACCTGGCGGCCTTCGACCGGCTGTATTACGCGTGTGTGGGCCGCGTCTATGCGCTCTGCTTGCGCATGGCCGGGAGCGCCGACGACGCCGAGCGATTGACGCAGGACGTCTTTGTCCGCGCCTGGGAGAAGCTGCCGCTGTTCCGCGGAGAGAGCAAGTTCACCTCCTGGCTGCACCGGCTGGCCGTGAATGTGGTGCTGCGGGACCGGCGCGGCACCTGGCGTCGCGAGCGGCGGCTCGCGGACGCAGGCGGGATGCAGCACATCGAACTGGCGGGGAACCGCGAGGCCGCGCCGGAGCTGCGGCTGGACCTCGAGCGCGCGGTGGCGGCCCTGCCGCCGCGCGCCCGCGCGGTGCTCGTGCTGCACGACATCGAGGGCTACCGTCACGATGAGATCGCCGCCCTGCTGCGCTGCGCCGTGGGCACGTCCAAAGCCCAGTTGCACCGCGCGCGGCGGCTGCTGCGCCAGGCGCTGGAGCGCTAGAGAGGACCTGGAGAGATTCGTGGGCAGGGATCAGGATCGGCGATACCGGCCATGAGGCGAGCATGACGAGAGGGGGCGAGCATCTCCCGCAGCACCTGCTGGACGCCTACGTCGATGGCGAGCTGGTGGGCGAGGCGCGCGGGCAGGTCGTGGAGCACCTGGAGGCGTGTGCGGCGTGCCGTGAGGCGGCCGGCCAGGCGGCAGCGCTCGTGGCCCGGTTGCGGGCGCTGCCGGCCGAGGTGATGCCCGCCCAGGATTTGCTGCCCGCAATACACGCGCGCCTGGGCTGGCGCAGCCGCATGAATCGCGGGCTGGCCACCCTCGGGCAGCGCCCGCTCCGGTCGCTGGCCTACCCGCTGGCCGCCGCCGCCCTGGCCGCCATGGCCCTGTCCTCGGCGCTCACCCTGATGCTGCTGCGCGAACGCCTCGAGCCGGTCCTGGCGACGTCGCCCCTTCCAGGCGTCAGGTCCCGGACAAGCGACGTCGCCCTCTTCCAGCTCCGGGCCGTTCTCCCGGACTACGAGCATGCTGCCGCCGAGCTGCGCGCCGTGCTGGAGGGGCAGAAGGTGGGGCTGGCGCCCGCGACTGTGGCGCTGGTCGAGGAGAATCTGCGCGTGGTCGACGCGGCGATCCTCGAGACGCTGGCGGCGCTGGCCATGGACCCCGGGAACCGGATCCTGACGGAAATGGTGGTGGCCGCCTATGCGACCAGGCTGGATTTGCTGCGCCGCGCCACGGCACTCGAGGCCCGGAGCTGATGCTGGTGGCGAACCACTAGGAGACGAATGAGGATACTGGCCGGCACGGTGCTGTTGGCACTGGCTGTGGGCAGTCCGGCCACGGCCCAGCGCAGCGTGGACCAGCGGCGGCCGGCGGCGCGCGATGCCGCGGTGAGCATCTACATGCTGCGCGGCTCGGTGCGCGTCGTCGGCTGGGCCGTGGACAGTGTGGTGGTCACGGGAGCCGTGGCGGAGGGCCCCGGCCAGCTCTTTCTGGGTGGCAGCCGCCGGGGTCTCAAGCTGGGCGTCTGGGGCCAGGGCAAGGAGCTGGAGCCGCAGGCGGCGGACCTCGAGGTGCGCGTTCCCGCCGGCAGCCGGGTGTGGGTCAAGGCGGCAGACGCGGGCATCGAGGTCACGGGCGTGCACGGCGGCCTCGACCTTTACTCTGTGGGCGGCCCCATCCGGGTGGCGGGCAGCCCGCGCGACGTGCGCGCGGAATCCATGGCCGGCGATGTCGAGATCGCGGCCAGCACACCGTCGCTGCGCGCCAAGTCCGCGAGCGGCACGGTGCTGCTGCGCGGCTCGGCCGAGG
>JACQVE010000189.1 GCA_016209965.1 Gemmatimonadota bacterium
GAAGCCCTGGAATTTCTGGTCGAATTGCACCGCGAATTCGAGCGCGCCCGCCGCGCCCGACTGGCACGACGGGCCGAGAGGCAGCTCGAGTTGGACGCAGGAGCCCTCCCCGGCTTTCCTCCACGGAATCGGAACAATTTCAGGCGGCCTAGCAGGCGTGTGAGGCCTGGAACGGCGGCGTGGCCGGGGGTAGTATACCCGGAAGCCCGGCCTCGCGCCGGTGTGCGCCGCGCGCGCCAGTGCGGCTGTGCACGGCAGGGGCGCAGCGGGCTCGAACACGAGGATGAGCCGTTCCGTGGATCCCACGCCGCTGCACGCCAAGCTGCGCCATCTTCCGACCCGCCCCGGCGTCTACCTGCTCAAGGGTAGCGGGGGCGAGATTCTCTACATCGGCAAGGCAAAGTCGCTACGCGCGCGGGTGAAGAGCCACTTCGCCCAGGACGCGAGCGCATCCCCCAAGAGCCAGGAGATGCTGCGCCGTGTGGCCGACGTGGACACGCTGGTGGTGGGCTCGGAGGCGGAGGCGCTGCTGTTGGAAGCCAACCTGATCAAGGCGCACCGCCCGCGCTTCAACATCCAGCTCCGCGATGACAAGCGCTACCCCTACATCAAGGTAACGGCGCAGGAGCCTTTTCCGCGCGTGTTCGTGACCCGGCTGCTGCAAAACGACGGAGCCCGCTACTTCGGCCCGTTCACGGAAGTGGGGGCCATGCGCCAGGCGCTGGAGCTGATCAAGCGGCGCTACACGGTCCGGAGCTGCCGTTACGACCTGCCGCGCGAGGCACCCACGCGTCCGTGCCTGGACTATCACCTGGGGCGCTGCCAGGCGCCATGCGTGGGGCTGCAGAGCGGCGCAGCCTACCGCGTGATGATCGACGAGATCCTGGAGGTGCTGGGCGGGCGTATAGAGCGAGTGGGCGCACGGGTGGAGGAGGAGATGCGCGCGGCGGCCGGGGCGCTCGATTTCGAGCGGGCCGCCACACTGCGGGACGTGCTGGGCGGGCTTCAGGCGATCGAGCAGCGGCAGCGCGCGCTGGACCTGCGGGGTGGTGATCAGGATGTGTTTGGAGTTGCCCGCGATGGCGACCGGGGCTGCGTGGTCCTGCTCCGCATCCGTTCGGGGAAGCTGCTGGGCCGGGAAGCCGAATTTTTCGTGAACCTGGGAGGCGAGGCGGACGGCACGGTGCTGGCTGCGGGCGTGAGCCGCCTCTACTTCGGACGCGGCGGCCACGGCACTGCCGACCTGCCCCGGGAGGCGCTCTTCCCCCAGGAGTTCGAGGACCGTGGCACAGTGGAGGAGTTGCTGAGCGGCGCAGCGGGGCGTCGTGTTCGGACGCGCCTGCCGCAGAAAGGGGACAAGCTGCGGCTCACGGCGCTGGCCAGCCAGAATGCGAGACACCTGCTGGAGGAGCGGGTGGTCCTGGAAGACGGTGCGCCGGAGCGGGCGGATGACGTGCTCTACGAGCTACAGGAACGCCTCGAGCTTAAGGTCGTGCCGCGCCTGATCGTCTGTTTCGACATCTCGCACATGCAGGGGAGCGACGTCGTGGGCAGCGCTGTCGTCTTCCGCAACGGCGAGCCTGACAAGAGCGAGTACCGCCATTTCCGCCTACGTGGGGAGTGGGGGAACGACGATTTCCGCTCGCTGGCCGAGGTGGTCAGCCGCTATTTCCGGCGGCGGCTCCAGGAGGGCAGTCCGCTGCCGGAGCTGGCCGTGATTGATGGGGGCAAGGGTCAGTTGGGGGCGGCGCTGCGGGCTGGCGAGGAGGTAGGTGCGCGTGACGTAGCGTTTTGCGCCCTGGCCAAGCGGGAGGAGGAGGTCTACCTTACCGGCCGCCCACTGCCGCTGCACCTGCCCCGTACGAACCCCGCCCTGCGCCTGCTGCAGCGAGTTCGGAACGAAGCCCATCGCTTTGCCCACGGCTACAACCGCAAGTTGCGGCGGCGCCACACGCTGGCCAGCGAGCTGGCGGAGATTCCGGGAATTGGCGCGGTGCGCAGGAAGCGGCTGCTGGAGCGGTTCGGCAGTGTGCGGGCATTGCGGTCCGCCGAGGCCGCGCAAGTTGCGGAGCTGCCGGGGTTCTCGGCGAAGCTGGCGCAGCAGGTGATCGAGCATCTGGGCCGGGACGCGTGGTAAGGACACGCCTGGCACCGAGCCCCACAGGGAGCCTGCATGTGGGGAACGCCCGGATCGCCGTTTTGAACTGGCTGTTCGCGCGGCACCACCGGGGTGCTTTCGTCCTGCGCATCGAGGACAC
>JACQVE010000190.1 GCA_016209965.1 Gemmatimonadota bacterium
ATCTAGCCGGGAGGCGCGCCGGGTTCAAACGCCGGGCGCCCCGCGCCCCCATGGAGACTTGCCCGAGCGGTCCCGCGGCACCAAGCGAGTGCAGCGCCCGGCCGCGCTCACATTTGGCGTCAGCGCCCCAACAGCTCCTGGATTCGGCTGTGTAGCTGGTTGATCTGGAAGGGCTTGGGCAGCACGCTGGACTTGGGCGGCGCCGGCGGCAGCCGGCCGTCCTTCACCCCGCCGGTCAGCAGCAGGACGGGCAGGTCCGCCCACTGGTCGCAGAGCTGGGCGAGTAGCGGCGCGGCCGATCCACCCGAGAGGTCCAGGTCCAGGATCAGGAGGTCGAAGAAGTGGGACCGGAGCTGTGCCAGCACGCCGTCTGCGGCGCTGGCTTCCACGACCTCGATCCCGCAGCGCTCGAGGTGCCGGCTCACCACCCGGCGTACGGCCGGCTCGTCATCGACGACCAGTACGCGCCATGTCGAAGGCTGCTCGTGCATACCGCTGTGGATCCAGCGCCGACCTGCGTCCTTGCCGGTCCGGGGGGATCGCCGTAAGGTGACCGGTGTAATCGCGCCAAAAGTAGACGGAGTGGACGAGCCAAATTAGGCGCCCCTCGCCGGCGAGTCAATGCCGGCGGCTAGGGAAGAGACGCCGCTGGAGCGGCTGCGTCTGGCGGTCGCCGCGCGGGTCGAGGCTCGCTCGCTCCGGCAGGTGGCCCGGGACGTGGGCATGAGCCCGACCGGCCTGCAGAAGTTCCTGGCTGGGTCGAGACCCTACTCCGCCACGCGCCGGAAGCTGGAGCGCTGGTACGTGCGCGAGTCGGCGCACTACGGCGGCGAGCTGGGCGCCGGCTCCGCGCTGGCGGCGCTGCGCGTGCTGGTGCAGGATTGGCCCGCGAGGCGCCAGGCCGGCGTGATCGCGAAACTCCTGGACGCACTCGAGCAGGCTCACGGCGAGGAGCGCCGGAGCGCGCCCCCCTGGCTGCTCGAGGTTCGCGAGCTGCTGCGCCGGGAGGGGCCAGCCGGCCCTGGCTAGCTGCCCCCCCGCCGCGGGGGTTTAGCCTTCAGAGGGGCTGGCGGCCTTTCGGTCAGTTCGGCCCCGAGCAACCTTGACCCTCAGCATCCGCCTAGCGAGTTGAGTCCGGCAGCGGGACGGACACGATCTCGAGGCCCTCGATTCCGGCAAAGTCGTCCGGGTTGCAGGTATAGAGCGGAAGCTCATTGGCCAGAGCGATGGCCGCGATCATGGCGTCATAGGCGCGGGCGCTGGTCTTCCGACCGGCCCTCCGCAACGAGGCTGCCACCCGGCCAAAGGCACGTGCTGCCGCTGCGTCGAAGGGCAGGGGATCGAAGTCGGCCTCGGCCTGTTGCACGTGTGCCTGGCGGGCAGCGCGCTCCTCGTCCGTGGAGGCGACCAACGGCCCGACCGTGAGCTCAGCGAGCGTCACGGCCGTAATAAGCGGCTCGCCCGGCAGGAGTGCGGGATCCTCCAGCCGCGGCAGCAAGATCACGGTGCTCGTGTCCAACACCCCGCGCTGCTGCCGGACGGCAGGCTGCGTCACAGCGAGGCGTCCAGGACTTCGTCAATATCCGCCCTCAGCATCGCCGCATCGATCGCGGGCAGCCGACGCCAGCGACTCAGGAGCGTGGCCGCAGGCATCGGACGGCGTGCGAGCGGGCGCAGCTCCGCGATCGGGCGGCCATCGCGCGTCACCGTCAGCGCCTCACCCCGCGTCACCCGCTCGAGAATGTCACCGCCGCGGTTGCGCAGCTCCCGCATGGTCACCTCATCCATGCCTCTAATGTATCACCGGTGAGACGCGGCAGCAAGCCGCGGGGCGGAACGGCGGAACGTGCCTGGCGGGTCGAGGACGAGCAGCGCGCCGGTCAGGGGGTTCCCGCTCCTCCCGTCCCGCTGCTCCGGGCCGGGGCGGCCGCGGCGGCAATCCCCGCTCGCCCGCCCGGCCCCGCGCCGCGCCCCAGCACCGTGAGCGTCGCCAGGTCCGCGGTCACGTTGGTCGTGGTTCGGAACATGTCCGGGATCGTGTCCACGCCCAGGAGGATCCCGATGCCTTCCACGGGCAACCCGGCCGCCAGCAGTACCGGCACCATGACGATGATAGAACCGCCGGGGATCCCGGGTACGGTGAAGCTGGTGACCATGGAGGTGACGGCGATGGTGGCGAGCTGCGCGGGTTCCAGCGACACCCCGTACAGCCGGGCAATGAACAGCGCGCCCGCCGTCTGCCCGATCACGGCCCCGAGGCGGAGCGTGGACGCGGCCAGGGGCAGGAAGAAGCGGACCAGCTCGGGCGGCAGCCCGAGTCGGCTCTCCATGCCCTCGATCATGGCCGGGAGCGAGGCCAGCGAAGAGCGGGAGCTGATGGCCACCGCCTGGGCGGGCGCACTGGCTCGGGCGAAGCTGCGCAGCGGCACCCGGCCGAAGTAGGCGGCCACGGGATAGAGCGTGGCAATGGCCAGCGCGCACATGGTCGAGACCAGGGCAATGTAGTAGACCACCGCGCCCGCGGCGGCCGCGCCCATACGCGCGGCGAGCGGCAGCGCCAGTGCGAAGACCCCCACTGGCGCGAGGGCCAGGATCCAGCGCACCAGCAGGAGCATGGCCTCGGCGAGCGCGCGGAAGAAGCGCGCCAGGTCCTGACGCAGTGGCTCGCCCAGGCGGCTGGCGGCGAGGCCGAGGGCGAGGGAGAAGAGGATGAGCGGGAGCAACGCGCCGTCGGCTGCGGCGCGTACGGGGTTAGTGGGGACCAGGTCTACCACCCACTGCGCGAAGCCTGGTAGTCTTCGGGCGCTCTCGGCGGCGGGCTCGGCCAGACTGGCGGCGCTCGCCCGCAGCGTCGCCGCGGCCGCCGGGTCGATGGTCAGCCCGCCGAGCAGGGGCGGGATGGCGGTCACGCTGAGCGCCGCGGCGGCGGCCAGCAGCGCGAGGAAGAGCAGCAGCCCGCGCCCACCGATGCGGCCGATCGCGCCCGGGTCGCTGGCCGAGGCCACGGCCCCGACCAGGCTCGAGACGACCAGGGGGATGACCGTCATGCGAATGGCGTTCACCCACAGAGTCCCGACGGGCTCGAGCGCGACCGCCGCGCGGGCGAGGGCGGGCTCGCCCGATGCGGAGACGGCGATCCCGGCTCCGAGCCCGGCGAGCAGGCCGATCAGCACCCGGGTGGTGAGGGACATGCGCCGGGCAGCTTAGCGGCTTCTGCGGTTGCTCCACAAGCGCCGGCCGCCTGCGCTGGGGGGCGCTTCTCTTGGCGTTGGCCGCCGCCCCCGGCCGGCTGCTTACCTGCTCTCCTGAAGCTGACCGCCGCTGGCAAGGTAGGCCCGCACCAGGCCGGTGATGTCGGCGCACGCCTGGTCCCTGAGCTGCGCGTTGAGCTGGTCCTCGATCCAGGCGCGATCCAGCCAGTCGGGGGTCTTCTCGAGGTCCAGCCCCAGCACACGGATCTCGGACAGGCAGATCAGCGCGCGCCGGACGGCCGACTCGGGGATCGGCCCGGGCAGCGCCGTCACGGCGTACGTGAGCTGGCCGTCGGCGCGGGATGCGAAGCGGAACTGCCCGCTGGTCGATCTCCGCAGCGGGCCACGCCTATGTCTCTCCTGGATCCGGGCGCGGGCCTCGAGGCGCGGCCCGGGGCAATCCACGAGCTGGAGGTCGGGGTCCGAGATGGTCACGTTGTGCCCGCCCCGCGGCGGCGGCTTGACCGGAAACGCGGCGTCCAGCCCGGCCGCCAGCACGAGTCGAAGTTGCCCGGCGGTGGCGACCAGGCAGGGATCGATGGTCGTGGTCCGCGTGGGCAGGTCGGTGTTACCCGCCTCGGGCGGGGTCTGCGCATGGGCCGGCCGGGCCGCGGCCCAGCAGCCGGCCACCGTGACCGCACCCGCCAGCACGAGTCGTGACGCGCAACCGTCTATTGGTGTCCCGGGCCTCGCGGTGCGCCGAAAAAGTTGTTTCCGCCCTGTCATGCGAGGTATACTAGACTCATCCCGTCGTCAGATTCTCGTCTAGAGTCGTTTTCCGAGGCCACGATGTTCCGGCTCCGGCTTTTTGGTGGTGTCGCGCTGGAAGGCCCTTCAGGTCCGGCCACCGGCCGGGTCGTCCAGCGCCGGCGGCTGGGACTGCTCGCGCTGGTCGCGGGCGCGCCCGACGGCGTCATCAGCCGTGACAAACTGATCGCCTATCTCTGGCCGGAGCTCGAGACCTCCCGCGCCCGCCACCTGCTCTCGGATGCCCTGTACGTGCTGAACAAGGCACTGGCGCCGGGGGCGCTGGTCGCGGCGGGCGACGACGTGCGGCTCAACCCCCGACTGGTCTGGGCCGACGTGCGCTCGTTCCAGGAGCTGCTGGCGCGGGGTGCGCTGGCGCAGGCTGTCGAGCTCTACCGCGGCCCGTTCCTGGACGGCTTTTTTGTCGGTGGGTCAGGCGATTTCGAGGAGTGGGCGGAAGCCAAGCGGCAGGAGTACGACCGCGAGTTCCGGAAGGCGGTCGAGACGCTTGCCTGCGCCGCGGAGGCTGCGACCGATTTCCCGGGCGCGGCCCGCTGGTGGGAGCGGCTGGCCCGCCACGATCCTTACGATGCGGCGCTCGCGCTCCGGGTGCTGCGGGCGCAGGCCGCGGCTGGCGATGCGCAGGGCGCCTTGCGCAGCGACCGGGCGCGTCGCGAGCTGATCCGGCGGGAGTTCGGCGCCGAGCCGGAGGACGAGGCGACGGCCTTCGCCCGCGAGCTGCGCTCGACCGTACCAGCCGCGCCCCCGGCGGAGCCGGCGCCCGAGCCGGCCGGAGCAGTCGGCGCCGCCGCTCGAGCGAACGAGCCGCCCGGCGTCACGCCCGTGCGCCCGCGCTGGCGGCGTCCCGCCCTTGCCGGCGCGGCTCTCCTGGCCACGCTCCTCGCGGTCGTCCCGCTAGCGCACGAGCGCCCGCCGGTCGGCGCCCGCCGGATCGTGCTGGCGCCGCTGATCGGCTCGGATGCGACACTGGCGCTCGCGATCCGCGAGGCGCTACGGGCCGAGCTCGAGGCGCGCCCGGAGATCCGTGTGCTGGGCGAGGGGCAGCTCCAAGAAACCATGCGCCTCATGCTGCTCCCCGAGGACACGCTGGTCACGCCGGCCATTGCGCTCGAGATCGCGCGCCGCCGTGGGCTCCCCTTGGCGATCAGCGGGTCGGTCCTGCCGCTCGGGCGCCAGCTTCAGATCGTGGTGCAGCTCCTGGACGCGCGCACGGAAACTTCGCTGCGCACACTGGTGGCGCGGCCGGCGGGCGAGGAGGAGGTGATCCCCGCGATTGCGCGGCTCGGGGCAGGGCTGCGCGCGCAGGTGCTGGACGTGCCGGAGGAGCGCCTGACGCCGCTGCCCGCAGTGACCACGCGCTCGCTGGAGGCGCTGCGCGGCTACGCCCTCGCGCGGCAGCAGATCGGGCGGCTGCAGTGGGACTCCGCGCTCGCACAGCTGGAGGCCGGCCTGGTGCACGACAGCCTGTTCGCGCTCGCGCACTATCACGTGGCGGACCTCCACTGGTGGAAGGATCGGCAGCGCCGGAGCGAGCATCACCTGAGCAAGGCCTACGAGCTGCGCCACCGGCTGCCGCCGCGCGAGCGGCTGGTGATTCAGGCGCGCTACGAGCACCTGGTCCGCGACCGCCCGGACAGTGCCCTTGCCTACTGGGAGCTGCTGGCGAGGAGCTTCCCGGAGGAGCCGCTGGCGTTCGAGGGCCTGCGCTGGGCCCATCGCTCGCTCGGGGACTGGCCGGCCATGGCGGCCGCTTCGGAAGCGGCCTACCAGCAGGACAGCTCGGCGCTGATGCCCTACTTCTACGATCGCACCCAGATCCTGCTCGCGCGCGGGGACACGGCGGGAGCGTTCGATTTCGCGCGCTCCATGGCCGGCCGGTACCCCTTCGCGGTGGCGCACGCACGCTATCACTGGGCGCTGCAGAGGCAGGACTGGCCGGCCGCGCTGCAGTTCAGCGATGGCGTCGAGAGCTACGCCTGGCCCTTCCGCCACATCGCCTTGCTGGGCGCCGGCCGGATCGCCGAGGCCGCGCGCCTGCTCGAGCAGATGCGCGCTGCGCTGGAGGAATCATCGATGCAATACCTGCCGCGGGCGCTGCTGTTGCAGGCTCGCCTCGAGCCGGCGCTGGGGGGCTCGCTCGAGTACGCGCGCGAGCTGAACCGCGCCGCACTGGAATGGACGCGCAACGCCGACCTGTCCGCCGCCGCCTGCGCCCGGCTCTCGGAGCGGATTGCGGACGCGGCGGCCCGCGCGGGCGATCCGGCCACCATCGCGGCGGTACGGCGCCTCATCTTCGAGAAGGACGGCGGGCGGGCGCTGCCCAGCTTTCGCCTGGCGCTGCTGACCGTGGAGGCGAGCGCCGCCTTTGCGCGCGGCGACATGCGTGCGGCTGCGGAGCTGGCGAGCCAGGCCTGGCCGGGCATGTTCCTGGGCCGCTCGGTCGCCACCGTGGTGCTGCTCGAGGCGGACGCGCGCGCCGCCCTGGGAGAGCGCCATTCGGCCGATTCGCTGTATCGCGCCGTGCTGACCCGCGGCGCCTTCGTGGACGGAGAGCCGGAGACGCTGGCGGTGCTGCAAGCCCTGACCCGGCGCTACCTCACGAGAGCAGCGCAGTAATGGTGCGCGCCGCGCGGCCCGCCAGCACAGACGGACGAAGCGGACCGCGCGCGCATCCCTTTCTGGCTCAGCTCTTCTGACAGGCCAGGAGCTGCAAGTACGGCGCGTTCGTTCCCGCCACAGACCCGGCGCTGGCCACCGTGATTCCGGTCGAGGCGCTGGCCAGGGCGGCCAGGTCGGGCTTGCCGATGGCGTCGGCTGGCTTGAAATCAAACAGGGCCCGCCGCGTCGTTCCGGAAGGGGTGGTTTTCTCCCAGCCCCAGTTGGTGGTCGCCGCGTGGTTGTGCCCCGGGTCGGTCACGACGTGGCTGTGCGTGCCCGTGGACCGGCTCTCTTGATTGCTCAGCGCCTCGCCGGCCGTGCCGCCCACGGTTCCGCCAGCCGGTACACCCACTAAGTAGCGGCCCCGGGCCGCGTCCAGCGCGCTCCATCCCGCAGGGCAGGCCGTGAGGTTGAAGAACACGACCGCGCCTGCCTGTACGTCCAGCCCGCCCGGGCCCATGGCCCCCGCCTCCTCTCCGCAGGCGCCGACCACGAGCGGCGTGATCAGCAGGGCAGGGATCCCTAACGCTTGGCAGATCTGTCTCTTCACGGTGCACCTCCACCTGAGGTTTAAGAGATTGACCTTTCCGGCTGAAAGCGCCGAACCACGAGGCCGGCCGGTGAGACCCGGCCGCGCGGATGCCCGCCGCCTCGAGGTCGAATAGTGAAGGCGACCCGTCGTTAGATTGTCGTCTGGAGTCGTCTGGAAGCGCGCGCGGCCAGGTCCCCTGCTCTCAATGACCAGTCACCACGGAGGGCGCGGAGAACGCGGAGGCGGTCTGGTGGATCCGTGGTTCCTCCGTGCTCTCAGCGCACTCTGTGGTGAACACGTGTGGATTCTTGGAAGGCGGGGCTAGACTGCACTATTGAGGAAGCGCGAGCCAGAGGGCGCCAGCCAGCAGCGCGGCCAGCGGCAGGGTGAGCAGCCAGGCGCCCACGATGCCGGCCGCGACGCGGCGTCGCAGCGCGCCGGTGCTGCTGCCGATGCCGAAGATCGCGCCCACGGCCACGTGCGTGGTGGAGACGGGCAGGCCCAGCCGCGAGGCGAAGAGCACGAGCGCGGCGGTGACCAGGTTGGCGGCCAGCCCCTGGCCGGAGTTCATGGGCGTGATGCGCTGGCTCATGGTGCGGGCGACGCGTGCCGCGCCCAGCCACCCTCCGGCCGCCATGGCCAGGGCCACCAGCAGCAGCGCCAGCAGATCGCCGCCCCCCGCCCCGCCCGCCCCCCCGGCCACCAGCGCCAGTGCTGCCAGCTTGGGTGCGTCGTTCACGCCGCGGGCGAAGCTCACCGTGCCGGCGCTCAGGAAGTGCAGGGCATCCACGGCGGGCCCGGCCTGCAGGCCCAGGAGTGTTCCGCCATAGGTTGGCCGGCAGGGCACCGGCTGGATGCGCGCCACCAGTTGGGTGCTCGCCGTCGCCGCGGCCGCACCGGCCCCTGCCGGTGCTTCGATCAGTGGCGCCGCCGCCTCCACACACACGCAGGTGGTTTCCGTGAGCCCCAGCGCCAGGCGCAGGCGGCTGAGGGGCGGATAGAGCAGGCGCACGGCGGCCAGCGCCAGCAGCGGGCCGGCCACGAGCGGCAGTACGAACCGGGACCCCAGCACGGCCGGATCCAGGCCGGCCGGCGCCGCCGCCAGCCCCCCACCCAGCAGCGCGCCCAGCAGTGCATGTGTGGTCGAGACCGGCAGCCCCAACCGGCTGGCCAGGGCTACCGTGCCGGCCGCACCCAGGGCCACGGAAAGCGTGAAACGCGGGTCGCCCACCAGCGCGTCCGGCACCAGCCCCGCACCCTGGAAGCTGGCCAGCAGGCCCCGCGCCAGGAACACGGCCGCCACGCTGCCGCCGAACGTGGTGAGGGTCGCCCAGCTCAGCGCGCGCCGGTACCCGGCCGCTCCACTGCCATACAGCGTCGCGACACCCTTGAAGTTGTCGTTCGCGCCGTTGCTCGCGGCCAGGAACGCGGCCGCCAGAAGAAGGATGATCTCCACGGATGCTCAATTCGGCGGCGCAGGCTGCGGTTCCGGCGCGTGTCCGCCTGCCGCGGCTGGCACACCCGGGTTCGCTTGACAGCGCTCCGGCAGCCCTCTACGCTTCGCCCATGCCCACCCGCATGAGAGCGCCGCGCCGCCGTGCGCGCCCCCACCTGCGCTACACGCCGGAGGTAGCCCGAGCCACCACTCCCATCTACCAGAGAGTGGGGGACCAGATACCCGAGGTCGAGTGGGCGCTGCACGCACCTTACGTCTACGCCATCAACCAGCTCAAGCACGAGCGCCGCGCGGTCATCCTGGCGCACAACTACCAGACCCCCGAGATCTACCACGGCGTCGCCGACATCACGGGCGACTCGCTGGCGCTGGCGCGCGCCGCGGCGCGCACGGATGCCGAGATCATCGTGCTGTGCGGCGTGCACTTCATGGCCGAGACCGCGAAGCTGCTCAACCCGGAGAAGCTGGTGCTGATCCCGGACCTCGAGGCGGGGTGCTCGCTGGCCGCGTCGATTACGGCGGAGGACGTGCGGCTGCTGCGCCAACGCTATCCGGGTGTGCCCGTGGTGACTTACGTCAACACGTCCGCTGCGGTCAAGGCCGAGTCGGACGTGTGCTGCACTTCGGGCAACGCGGTCGAGGTAGTCGAGTCGCTGGGCATGGAGCGGGTGATCTTTCTGCCCGACGAGTACCTGGGGCGCTACATCGCCTCTCAGACCGGCGTGAAGATCATCTTATGGCACGGCCACTGTGAGGTGCACGAGCGCTTCACGGCCGCGGAGCTGCGTGCCTACCGCGCGCAGTACCCGGGCATCCACATCATTGCCCACCCGGAATGCCCGCCGGACGTGCTGGCCGAAGCGGACTTCGTGGGTTCGACCGCGGGCATGATCCGGCACGTGGGCCAGGCGAGGCCGGCGCGGGTGCTGATGGTGACAGAGTGCTCGATGAGCGACAACGTGGCGGTCGAGTACCCGGAAATCCAGTTCGTGCGCCCCTGCGCGCTGTGCCCGCACATGAAGCGTATCACGCTGACCAACGTGCTGGACTCGCTCGAGACGCTGCGCCACGCCGTGGAAGTGCCGGCCGGCGTCGCGGCACGCGCTCGCCTGGCTGTCGAGCGTATGCTCGAGCTCCGGCCCGGCGCGGCTCAGGCTCGACTGGCGCGGCCGCCCGCGGCCGGCTGACTGCTGCCGCGCGTGCGCGCCGACCTGCCCCCGCCGCCGCTGCGCCCACTCCCACCGCTGCTCTACGAGCCAATGCTGCGCCGCGCGTTGCGCGAGGACCTGGGCCGCGCGGGCGACCTTACTACAGACGCCATTGTCCCGGCCGACACACTCGCCGCGGCGCGCCTGGTCACCCGCGCGGCCGGGCGTATTGCGGGGTTGGAC
>JACQVE010000191.1 GCA_016209965.1 Gemmatimonadota bacterium
GATCATCGCGTCCAGGTCCTGGCGGCCGGCGGCTAGGGCGAGGCGGAGCACCCGGTCGCGCGTGACCTGGCTCAAGTGCATCACCATCCCCCAGTCCAGAAATACCAGGGCTCCGTCCGCCGCGACCAGGATGTTCCCGGGATGCGGGTCGGCGTGGAGGAATCCTTCGACCAGCATCATCTGCAGGTATACTTCGGTCAGCGCATCCATCAGCTTGCGGAAGCTGAGCTCCCCACTGGCAAAGCGGACGGTGAGCCGATCCACCTTGTCGCCCTCGACCCACTCCATGACCAGCACACGCCGGCGCGTGAACTCCTCGTAGACGCGTGGCGCACGCACGCGCGGGTCACCGGCGAAATGCCGCTGAAACAACGCCATGTTCGCCGCCTCCTGCCGGAAATCCATTTCCTCGCGCACCCGCACACTGAACTCGCGGATCACGTTGGTGAGGGCGCGCACATGGTGGTTGGGGAAGAGTATGTTCAGCAGGAATAGCACGCGGAACGAGATGTCCAGGTCGACCGCGACCAGCTCCTCGACAGCGGGACGAAGCACTTTCACCGCCACCCGCTCGCCGCGCAGCGACGCGGCGTGCACCTGCCCCAGGCTGGCCGCGGCTATGGGCTCGCGCTCGAAGCCGGTGAACACGGCCGAAGCCGGCGCGCCCAGCTCGCGGCTGATCACCGCCTCGATCGCGTCCGGCGGGTCGGGCGGCACGCGGTCCTGCAGGCTGCTGATGGCGGAGAGGTACGGCTCGGGCAGGATGTCCGCGCGGGCACTGAAGACCTGGGCCAGCTTGATGAACGTGGGGCCGAGAGCGGCAATGGCAGCGCTCAGCCGGGCAGCGCGGCGCTCGTGGCGGGCGGCGGGCAGCACTCGCCTCGCGCCGAACAGGATCCAGCGGCGCCGGTCGCGCAGGAAGGCCAGGACGAACGGGGAGAGGCGGCGGACGATGGCGAACGCGCGGCGCCAGCGCCTCATAGCAGCAGGACGGTCGCGAGGCTGAGCAGCAGGAAGAAGCCGGCCAGGTCGGTGCAGGTGGTGACGAAAACCGAGGAGGCGACGGCCGGATCGACGCCCAGCCGCTCGAGCAGGATGGGCACAAACGCGCCCGCCACCGAGGCTACCACGAGGTTCCCCCACATGGCCAGCAGCACGACCAGCCCGATGCGCGCCGTGCCCAGCCAGAAGTAGCCCAGCGCGGCCAGCAGGCCGCCCAGCACGGCGCCCAGCGCCGCGCCATTCACCAGCCCGACCAACAACTCCTTGAGCGCCACGCGCCAGCGCCGGCCCGTGCTCTCCTCGGTCAGCGCCAGCCGGCGCACCGTCACGGCGAGCACCTGCGTCCCCGCGTTGCCGCCCATACCGGCCACCACGGGCATGATCACGGCGAGGAGCACCACTGCCTCGATGGTACGCTGGAAGATGTAGACGACCGACGCGGCCAGGGAGGCGGTCACCAGGTTGACCAGCAGCCAGGGCAGGCGACTGCGCACGGCGTCCAGCCAGCCGCCCCGCACTTCCTCCTCCGCCACCACGCCACCCAGCCGCAGGATGTCCTCCGTCTGCTCCGCCTCCATCACGTCAATCACGTCATCCCACGTGATCCGGCCCAGCAGCACGTTGCCCGGCCCCACCACGCCTACCGAGGGAATATTGTAGCGGCCGATGATGCGGCCCACCTCCTCCTGGTCCAGATCCGCCGGCACGGTGGCGACCGGCGGCTGGACGAGCTCGCGCAGCCGCGTCTGCGGCTCGGCCAGCACCAGATCCTGGAGGCTCACCGTCCCCAGCAGGCGCCGGAACAGGTCGACGACGAAGATGGTGTAGAATTCGCCACCCAGCTCGAGGGCCTGACGGCGTACTTCCTCGATTGCTTCCCGCGCCGTCAGGTGCACGGAGACGGCCACCAGCTCCCGGGTCATGATGCCGCCGGCCGACTCCTCGTCGTACTTCAGCAGCTCGCGCAGCTCGGCAGCCTCGAGGTGGGGCAGCGAGGCGAGCACCCGGGCCTGCTCGTCCGGCGGCAGCTCGCCGATCAGGTCTACAGCATCGTCGTCCGCCAGTTCCGAGATGAGCTCGCCAATCCGCTCGGGCTCGAGCGCCACGAGCAGCTCCTCGGGGTGCTCCTCGCTCTCCATCTCAGCCAGCGTTTCCGAGGCGACCTCGGCAGGAAGCAGGCTGAGCAGGTGGATGCGGTGCTCCTCGTCCAGCTCCGCCACGAGATCGGCCAGATCGCTGGGATGAAACTGGCTGACCAGCTCGGCCAACCCGTCCGTCTGTCCGCTGGCAAGCAGGTCACGGAGCTGGCCGAGCCGGTCCCCGAGTTCCTCGGCCGGGCGGAGGTCAGGCTTGCTCACACAGGCCTCGCAGCGAGCTGCTCCTCGGGCGTCACCGACCCCGCCGAGAGCACGTAGGTAAAGGCCTCCTCCACCGTCATCGACAGCACGGTCACCTGGCTGCGCGGCAGGATGACCAGGTACCCCGACGTGGGGTTAGGCGTGGTAGGCACGAAGACCGTCACCGGGTCGTCAATGTAGGCGGAAACCACCGCGGGCGCCGGCGCCGTGATGAAGCCAATGGACCAGCGGCCGGCGGACGGATACTCGATCAGCGCCACCAGGCGGAACGGGCGCTCCCCTTCGCCGAAGAGCGTGCGGGCAATGCGGCTGGAGGCGCTATAAATGCGCCGGGCCAGCGGGATGCGCTCGAGCAGCGTGTGCCACCAGGCGAGGATGCGCGAGCCGATGGCACGCTCCGCGATCCAGCCCACAAAGAGCAGCAGAAGGAAAAGGGCCAGCAGGCCGAGGCCGGGCACACGCTGGCCTAGCGCAGGATAGAGGAACCTGCCCAGCAGGCCGTCCAGCCAGTGAAAGATCCACCACAGCACGAACGCCGTGACGCCCACCGGCGCAATGACGATGAGCCCGGCGATGAGGTGGCGGCGCCAGGCGCGAGCCAGGGAGCGGGTCACCCCATCTCCATTACCCTCCGCACGATCCGCTCTTGCACTTCCCACATCCCGCTCTGCTCACGGTCCCGGCCCCTGGGATGCTCGTACCCCAGGACGTGCAGCGTGCCGTGGATCGCCAGCCGGGCCAGCTCCTCGTCCGGTGTCACGCCTACCGCTGCTGCCTGGCGCAGCGCCTGCTCGTAGCCGATGTAGATGTCGCCCAGCGGCGGCTCACCCGCCGAGTACAGCGGGAACGCGATCACGTCCGTCGTCGTGTCCCGGCCCAGGTAGCGCCGGTGCAGTTCGATCATAGCCGGATCATCGAGCAGTGTGAGGGAGACCTGGCCGCCAGCTTCGGCGCAGGCGTCCAGCGTCGCCCGGGCCGCCCGCGCGACCAGCGCTTGCAGCGCGCGGCTGGGAGGCCGCGTCCCCGGCTTGCGCGCGCCGCCGCCCCGCCGCAGGCTCGCCGCTACGCTGACCCGGATCCGCCGCCTCACCCGGCCGGGGCCGAAGAATCGCTCGGGATAAGCGGCATCGCCGTCGCCTCGACGCCCGCATCGCGACCGCTCGGATAATCGATGCGGCTGTGGTACATCCCCGCCAGCACCGACACGAACTGCTGCTTGATCCGGGCGAGGTCGCGCAGGGTGAGCGGCGTCTCGTCCAGTTCGCCCTGCTTCACCCGCGCGTCCACCAGCCGGTCGACCAGCTCCTGGATGCGCTCGGGCGCGGGGTCCGGCAACGCCCGGGCGGCCGATTCGACGGTGTCGGCCAGCATCGCGATCGCCGTCTCCTTCGATTGCGGCTTCGGCCCCGGGTAGGTGAACTGCCCCGCGTCCAGCTCGGCGTCCGGGCTGAGCTCCCGCGCCTGGTCGAAAAAGAAGCTGATCGGCTGCGTCCCATGGTGCTCGGCAATGAAGGCGGCGACGCAGGCGGGCAGCTTCGCCTCCCCCGCCAGCCGTAATCCATCGACCACGTGGCTGCGCACAATCGCCGCCGACGTGCCGGGCTTCAGCTTGTCGTGCGGATTGCGCCCCTGCGGCTGGTTCTCCACGAAGTACTGCGGCTTCAGCATCTTGCCAATGTCGTGGTAGTATACGCCGACCCGGGTGAGCAGCTCGTTCGCGCCCACCGCACGCGCCGCTGCCTCCGCCAGGTTCGCCACGCTGATGGAATGCGCGTACGTGCCGGGCGCTTCCATCGAGAGCCGGCGCAGCAGCGGCCGGTTGAGGTCCGTCAGCTCGAGCAGGCTCTGGTCGGTAGTGATGCGCGCAAACGCCTCGAGGAGCGGCAGGAAGCCGATGGCGATGAGCGCACTGCCAATCGCGTTGAGCGTGCCCCAGCCGGCGGAGCCGAAGACTTCGAACAGCTCCCGCGACCTGAGCAGGCCCAGGCTGGCCGCGCCGGCCAGGTAGGCGCCTGCAATGATGGAGATGAACACCCAGATCTGCGAGCGGCGGCGTACGACGCGCACGCTCAGCGCAGCGGCGGCCCCGCCGATGACCAGTGTGAAGAGCACGGAGCTGCCCAGGAAAGGCGTCTGCCCGGCGAGGAGCACGGCCAGCACAAGGGCCAGGCTGAGTGCCAGCCGTCCGTCCCACAGCGTGGCCACGATCATGGCGGGCAGCGCAATGGGGATGAGTTCCGGCGGCGCCCGGCTGCTGGCGAGCAGGGCGGAAATGGCGACGGTTGCCAGGATCAGCGCCGCGATCACGAGCACGTGGCGGAAATCCTGATAGACGGCCGGCCGGTAGAAGTAGACGAGCAGTCCGAAGATCAGCAGGATGAGCAGGTTGAACAGGAACGCCCCCGCCGCGCGCGCACGGCTGCCGGCGGCATCGCCCAGCCGGCCCAGCCGCACGAGTTCATCCCGGTAGGCGCGCAGCCTCTCGAGCTCCCGCTCGCGGATCTGCTCGCGTGCGCCCACCACCTTCTCCCCCCGAACCACATGCCCCTTCACGGTCGACACCGCCTGGCGCGCGCGCGCGCGTGTCGCTTCCGTCTCTTCGCGGTCCAGACGGATGCTGGGCTCGAAGAAGCGGATCAGCACCAGGCGCTGCAGCTCGACCAGCCCGGGCGGGGCGCTGCGTGGCAGGTGCCGTCCGGCTCGCTCGTAGAAGCGCTGGGCAGTGAGCAGAGAAGTGCGCGCCACCAGCTCTTCCCGCCCGCCGCGCCGCAGCCGGAGCTGCGGCGCCGTCTCATCCTCGAGGTCGGCAGCCGGCACGAACCCGGCCGGCAGCTCCTGCCGGATCGCCTGCTCGAGCGAGCGGGCCAGCAGGGTGCGCTGGCGCGCGGAGCGCAGCAGCTCGACCGCTTCCTCCGTCACCGCGAAACCGTAGGAGGCGAGCACTTCCCTGAGCTGTGCCCTGACCCTCAATTCGCCCGCTGCCGGCGCCGCCGCACTGTCCACTCGGGTGAGGAAGGAACGGATGCGCCTGAGCAGCGTATCGGCCGCGGCAGGCTGGTGCTCGAAGGTGGGCGCTACCGCAGACGCAGCCTCCGTCTGCTCCCGCCCCAGCTCCTCCGGGGACTTGTAGATGGGAAAGCCCACCTGTGCAATGACATCCCGCTCCGCCACCATCCCCTTGTCCAGCACCGGGAAGTCCGGCACCGACGCCGCCGGGAAAAGTACCTGCGCGATCACCGCAAGTACCACGAGCACGCCGACGCGGGCGCCGTGGTGCACGGCGCCCGCCGGCCAGCGCCGCTGCGGCCGCTGGCTCAGCCCGGTGAGGGCTGCGCGTACGCCCTGGTCCAAGACCTCAGCACTCCGGCGTATCGCCGTCCGCCGCGGCGTACGCCTTGATGATGTCCTGAACCAGACGATGGCGCACCACGTCGACGCCCTGGAGATAAGTGAAATGGATGCCTTCGATGCCCTGCAGGATGCGCTCGATCTGCAAGAGCCCCGACTCATCGCGCCGGGGCAGGTCGATCTGTGTCTTGTCTCCCGTGATGACCGTGCGCGAGTTCACGCCCAGGCGAGTCAGGAACATCTTCATCTGCGCCGTCGTCGCATTCTGCGCCTCATCCAGGATGACAAACGCGTCCGCCAGGGTCCGGCCGCGCATGTAGGCCAGCGGCGCAATCTCGATGGTCCGCGCCTCGAGCGCCCGGCGCACCCAGTCTGAGGGCATCATGTCCTCCAGCGCGTCGTAGAGCGGCCGCAGGTACGGATCTACCTTCTCCTGCAGGTCGCCGGGCAGGAAGCCCAGGTTCTCGCCCGCCTCGACCGCCGGCCGCGCCAGGATGATGCGCTTGACCCGGCTCTTCCGCAGGGCGTCCACGGCCATGCCCACGGCCAGATAGGTCTTCCCCGTCCCGGCCGGCCCGATAGCGACCACGATCTCGTTGCGGCTGATCGCCTCCAGGTACAGACGCTGGCCCTCCGACTTGGGCGCGATCACCTTGCGCGAGCCGGACAGGAAAATGCGCTGCTCCTGGGCCGCCGACGCCGTGGATTCCGGGAAGCTCCCGTCACCCGCCGCCTCGAAGCTGCGCCGGATCTCCTCGACCCCGAAGGCTACGCCCAGCCGCGCCATTTCCACCAGCCGCTGCGCCACCGGGATCGCCCGCTCGACGCCCGCCAGCTCGCCCGACAGGATCACGGAATCGTCCCGCAGGATCACGCGGCAGCGGGCCAACCGGGCCAGTTCCTGCAGGTTGACATCGTTGACGCCGGCCAGCAGGAGGTAATCCGCCCCCTCGGCCATTACGCGGTGCTGAATGACGGTGCTCTCCACTTCGACAGTCAGCTCCTTTCTCCATTTCGAATCGTCAGATGCAGTTCCCCGAGCTCCCCCTCGCCCACGGGTGCGGGCGCGCCCTCGAACAGCGCCCGGGCCGCCGTGGTCTTGGGAAACGCGATCACCTCGCGCAGACTCCCGGCGCCGACCAGCAGCATGATGAGCCGGTCGAAGCCGAAGGCGAACCCGCCATGCGGCGGCGCGCCGTGCCGTAATGCTTCGAGCAGGAATCCGAACTTCTCCTCTGCCTCAGCATCCGGCAGCGAGAGCGCCCGGAACACGTGCCGCTGGAGCGCGGGGTCGTGAACGCGGATCGAGCCGCTGGCCATCTCGTGGCCGTTGTAAACCACGTCATAGGAGCGCGAACGTAAGCGCTGGGCGAACAGCTCCTGGGCGGAGCCCGAGTCCAGCACCCCATGCTCCGTGAAACGCACCAGTGTGGCTATGTCTTCCGCGTGCGGCATGGCAAAGGGATTGTGCGCCGCGACCAGCCGTCCCGCTTCCACGTCCCAGTCGAACAGCGGGAAGTCCGTGATCCACACCCAGCGGTGTACACTGGGATCAAGCAACCCCAGCCGTTCCGCGAGGTGACGCCGCACCGCGTCGAGCGCGCGCTCGGCGCCGCCCAATCGCTCCGCGTCCGTCGCGCCCAGGTGACTCTCGGCCACCAGCGGCAGGGCGCGGAAGTGGCCCACCACGACCACCAAGAGGTCGCCGGCGCGCAGGCCCGTGGTTTCCAGGAAGCGCTCGGCGACCCCACCTTCCAGCGCCCGGGCGAAGGGGCCAGACACCCCTTCCTCGGTGCGGCGCAACCACAACGCGCCGGCGCCGCCGGCCGCCTTGGCGACCTGCGTCAGCTCATCCAGCTCCCTGCGCGACAACGTGGCGCCACCCGTGGCCAGGATACCCCGGATCCGCGCGCCGGTGCCTGCGCTATCACGGAAAATCCGGAACTCCGTGGCCTGCAGCAGTGCGGTCAGGTCCTGAAACTCCATGCCGAAGCGCAGGTCGGGTTTATCGGTTCCGTATTTCTCGAGCGCCTCGCCATAGGTCAGCCGCGGGAACGGCGTGGCCAGCTCGATGCCGAGCAGCTCGCGCCAGATCGAGGCTACCATGCCATCGCCTATGCGGAAGATGTCTTCCTCCTCGACAAAAGACATCTCGGCGTCGATCTGAGTGAATTCCGGCTGGCGGTCCGCGCGCAGGTCCTCGTCGCGCAAGCAGCGCGCGATCTGGAAGTAGCGGTCGAACCCCGCCACCATCAGGAGCTGCTTGTAGAGCTGCGGCGACTGCGGCAGCGCGTAGAACTCGCCGGCGTGTATGCGGCTGGGCACCAGGTAATCGCGCGCCCCCTCGGGCGTGCGCCGCGTAAGCATGGGCGTCTCGATCTCGAGGAACCCGGCGTCGGAGAGATAGCGGCGCACGATCTGGAGCACGCGATGCCGCACGGCCAGGGCACGCTGCAGCTCCTCCCGGCGCAGATCGAGGTAGCGGTAGCGCAGCCGTAGCTCTTCGGCCGGCAGCTCCTCCTCCGGCCCCCGTGCCACGGGGATGGGCGGCGCCTGCGCCCCGCCCAGCACCTCGAGCGCCTTCACGTGGACCTCGATCTCGCCCGTCGGCATCTCCGGGTTCACGTTCCCGGGCGGCCGCCGGACGACCCGGCCTTCCACCGCGATGACCGTTTCCGCCCCCAGCCGCCTGCCCTCGGCTAACACATCCGGCGGCGTCCAGTCCGGCCCCAGCGAGAGCTGCACGCGTCCAGAGCGGTCGCGCAGCTCGAGGAAAATGAGACCACCCAGATCCCGACGCCGGTGGACCCAGCCGGCCAGCCGGACCCGGTCGCCGGCATCCTCCGCGCGCAGCACGCCGGCCATCGTGCTGCGCAAGGCGGTGGGGAAGATGTGACTCATGGACCAGCGCCCTCGTGGTGGGGAACCCGCCTCCGGCGCTGCGCCTGGCGACTCACAACGGCCACCCGCGCGTCACGCCTGCCCCGCGGCGAAAGGGGGCACCAGTCGCCCGCCGGGGCCCAGGAAGCCCAGGCCCACACCCAACCCGTCGGCCGCGAGGTCCAGCAGCTCCGTCGTCCTGCCGGGCACGACTTCCTGATGCAGTTCATCCAGGATTCCCACGAGCAGCGCCCCCATGAGAGGCCAGACCCACGCCGGTCGCCGCCCTGCTGCGCGCCAGCCGCGCCCCGCCAGCAGACCGAGCAGGCCGTAAAGCAGGAGGTGCGCCAGCTTGTCCAGCGGGAAGGGCGAGGCGACGGGGGGCAAGTCCGGCCGGCTGCCCAGAAGAAGTAGAAACGCCGCCCAGACCGCGGCGGGTGCATAAGCCAGCAAGCGGCTCCTCAAC
>JACQVE010000192.1 GCA_016209965.1 Gemmatimonadota bacterium
ACGCTGCTGCGCGGCGGCTACGCCACCGCCGCCTCCGGATTCCGCCTC
Organism: Gemmatimonadota bacterium; assembly: GCA_016209965.1. Lineage (NCBI taxonomy): Bacteria > Pseudomonadati > Gemmatimonadota > Gemmatimonadota bacterium. Next base: position 49 of record JACQVE010000192.1, read on the forward strand.
GAGTACCAGGGCGAGTTCCGGCCGCCGGCCTCCCGGCGCGTGCACTCGCTCAACGTGCTGGCTTCGCAGGTCGAGACGCTGCGCTTCCACGGCTTCGGCAACGAGACGGTGCTGGACCGGCCGGAGGACGCTTACAAGCTGCGACAGCGCCAGCTCCTCATCGAGGCGGCGGCCAGCGGGCCGCTCGGCAAGCACCTGCGGCTGTCGGCCGGGCCCGTGCTGAAGCTGGTGGATACCCATGCACCAGCGGGCAGCCTGCTGGAGGCGGCAAGTCCCTACGGCGCCGGCTGGTTCCGCAGCTTCGGATTCCGATCGGCGCTGCACCTGGACAGTCGGGACCGGCGCGACGCGCCCGGGCTGGCGGCGGCGGTGAGCGGGAGCGCCTACCCTGCGTTGTGGAGCGTGCGGCAGCCTTTCGGCGATTTCGCCGCCCAGGCGGTCGCGACCCTGGCGGCACCCGGCTGGGCGAGCCTGCTGCCCTCGCGGCCTACGCTACTCGCACTGCGCGCCGCGGCCCGCACGGTCTGGGGCGAGGCGCCGTTCCACGAGGCGGCGTTCCTGGGCGGCGAAGCAACCGTGCGCGGCTTCCACGAGCAGCGCTGGGCGGGGGACGCAGCCGTCTGGGGCAATGCCGAGCTGCGCGTCCCGGCCGGCTCGTTCCGCCTGGCCGTCCCCGTGGATTACGGGGTCCTGGCGTTGGCCGACGCGGGCCGCGTCTTCCTCGACCGCGAGCGCTCCGGCCGCTGGCACGCAGCGGCGGGCGGCGGCATGTGGTTCGAGTTCGTGGATCCCCAGCACACTCTGGTGCTGACCCTCGCGGGAAGCGCTGAGGGTACAGCGTTCTATGCTGGGACCGGCTTCCTCTTCTGAAGCACGAGTGCGAATGACAACCTCCTCGAAGCATCGGATACTGACGTTCGCCGTGCCCTCGGCCGAGCTGCTGGACCGGCTCGCCTCCCGGCCCCTTGACCTGGGAGAGAAGCCGCGGGACTCGGGCGTGCGCCGGCCTCCCGTCCGGCACTTCCACCGTGAGGTCTACCTCGACACTGCGGACGACGCGCTGGCCGCCCGGGGCGTGCTCGTGCGGGTCCGGACAGAGGCCGACGGGCGGCAGGAGCTGGCCGTCGAACTGGGCGCGGCCGGCTCTCCCGCCCCGGAGTCAGGGCCGCGGGTGCTGCGCGTCCGCATACGGGACGGCGATGCTGCCACGCTTCTGGCCGGCGTGTCCGCGCCGGCACGGGCGGTACGCGCGCTGGTCGACCCGCTGCGCCTCGTGCCGCGGCTCGAGCTGCACGTGGATCGGCGGATACGGCGGCTCCGCCGGCACTGGTGGTCGACTGGCGCCATCGAAGTGGCGTACGAAACCGTGCATGCCCGGGCGGGCAGGCTGACGGCAGCGCTGCGCCAGCTCACGCTGCGCGGCTTGACGCGGGAGCGTGCCCTGCTCGAGGCGCTGGCCGGGGCGCTGCAGCACGAGCATCCGCTCGAGCCCGTGCACGCCGGCCTGCTTCCCCGCCTGCACGCGCTCCTCGCCGCTGCCGAGGTCGACGCTCTCCGGGGCGAGATTCGCGGTGCACGCGAGGTCGCCGTGGTGCTGTATCAGAACGGCCGCATTGCGCTACAATCCGAGAGCGGCAGCCTCACCCTGCCGGTGGGACCGGGTACCGGGGAGGAGGCGTGCCGGGCGGTGCTGCGGCAGGTGGTGGGCACGGCACAGGCGCAGATCCGGCTGTTGGGCCGCGCGCCCATCGGCGCCGGCCGCCCGCCGCTCGAGGTGTGGCTGGCCCACTGCTTCCCCGCGGGCAGCCTGGATGGCGGCGAGGGCGTCGTGTGGCGTCCCGTGGACGAGTTGCTGGCGCTGGCGGGGGCCGGTGGCCTGGCGGATGCGCGCACGCTCGCCGCACTGGCGGTGGCCGGTCGCTCGGAGCTGGGGACGGCGGAGCCGCTGTACTGCTTCCCCCGCGAGCCTGGCCGCAGCCGCGTCGACTCGACGTCCCTCGAGATCGCGGCTGACTCCGCGCTGCCACTTTCGCGGAACGGCGGCGGATCCGGGCACGCGGGCCGCGCGCGCGGGGAAGCGGGCGCGCGCCGGCCACGGCGCCTGCTGGACGCCAACCTGAGCCAGCTCGCCTTCAACGCCAGGGTTCTGGCGCTGGCCGCGGACCCCAGCGTGCCGCTGCTCGAGCGCCTGAAGTTCCTGGGCATCTTCAGCTCGAACCAGGACGAGCTCTTCATGCTCCACATGGCCAAAAGCAGGGCGCGGCTGGCCCGCCAGGGCGAGCCGTCCTCCGGCGGGCTGCGCTTCGCCGCCCGGGCCAATGCCTTGGAGATCCGCGCCCGGGAGCTGGCCGCGCGAGCCTATCGCCTGCTGCATGGCACGCTGCTCCCCGAACTGGCCGCGCACGGCCTGGCGCTGCTGCGCTGGCCGCAGCTCACGGACGCCGAGCGGCAGCACCTGGCCCACTACTACCACGACGTCGTCCAGCCGCTGCTCAGCGTGGTAGCGGTCAGCCCGGCGCAGCCTTTCCCGCATGTGCCCAGCCGCCGCCTGGCGCTGGCGGCAAGGCTGCGCGAGCGCGGCGGCAGCGCAGAGCACTTCGCCATCATCACCGTTCCCGCGGCACTCCCCGCGCTGGCACCCTTGCCGGGCGGGCGCCGGTTCGTGCCCATCGAGGAGATCATTTGCGCGAATATCCGGGACTTGTGGGCGGGGCTGGAGCTGGTGGACGCTTATGCGTTCCGCGTCACTCGTGCCGCCGACCTGAACGTGGATGAGGATGGCGCCACGGACCTGCGCGCCGCGGTCGAGGACGAGGTGCGCAAGCGGCCCTTTGGGCCCGTGGTCCGCCTCGAGGTCGAGCAGGCCATGCCCCAGCCCATGCAGCAGTTGCTGCTCCAGGAGTTCCGCTTCGAGCGGCCAGGCGTGGTCAGTACGCTGAGCGAAGGCGATGTTTACCGGCTGGACTGGCCCCTGGACCTGGCTCGCTTGCGCGAACTCGCGGCCCTGCCGATCCCCGAGCTGCGCTATCCCGCCCTGGTGGGCAACGATCCTTTCGCGGCGGCTCCCTCCGTCCTTGATGCCCTGCGCCAGCAAGACGTCCTGGTACGCTACCCGCACGACTCGTTCGAGGCCACCGCAGAGCGGCTTCTGGTCGAAGCGGCGGAGGACTCCGCGGTCCTGGCCATCAAGCTCACGGTCTACCGCACCGGCCACCGCTCGCGTGTGCTGGATGCACTGGCCCGGGCGAGCCGCAGCGGCAAGGACGTGACAGTGTTGATGGAAGTGAAGGCGCGCTGCGACGAGGAGCGGAACCTCGAGTGGGGACGGGCGCTGGAGGCGGCTGGCGTACGCGTCGTCTATGGCCGTCTGGGACTGAAGACGCATGCCAAGGTCGCGCTGGTAGTGCGGCGCGAGGGCGCCGGCGTGCGCCGCTACGGCTACATCGGCACGGGCAACCTGAACGCGGCGACGGCGGCGCAGTACACGGATCTGGGGCTGTTCACGGCAGACCTCGCAGTGGGCGAGGACCTGAGCAACCTGTTCCACGCGCTGACGGGATTGGCGGACCACGCCGCCTACCGTCGCCTGCTCGTGGCGCCGGCCACCCTGCGGCCGCGCATGCTCGAGCGGATCGAGCGCGAGGCCGCGCACGCCCGCACCGGCCGGCCCGCCCGCATCCGCGCCAAGATGAACGGGCTGGATGATCCGGAAGTTATTGGCGCGCTGTACCGCGCCTCACAGGCGGGTGTGGACATCGAGCTGCTCGTGCGCGGCATCTGCACACTCAGGCCCGGCGTGCCCGGCCTCTCCGACCGCATCCGGGTGACCAGCCGCCTGGGCCGCTTCCTCGAGCACGGGCGCATCTTCCACTTCGAGAATGGCGGCCGGCCCGAGTACTACCTGGGCTCGGCGGACTGGCGCACGCGCAACCTGCGCCAGCGAATCGAGGTCGTCGTCCAGGTCACGGATCCCGCCATACAGCAGCGCCTGGACACGGTGCTCACCGCCGAACTGGCCGAGCCGGGCGCCTGGGTCCTGGCGCCGGACGGATCTTACTCCCGGGCCCCGCACAGCGCTGCCCACGCCGCCAGCGCTGCTCCTGCAGTTCACGCTACTCCCGCAGCCAGGGCGACTCCCGCGCTGACGCTCCACCCTGCCACCCGGCTCACGAACCATCGCCTCCCTGAGCCGGCGCCGAGCGCGGCATGAGGGCCATTTCGTCCGGGCGATTACCGAGACGGACTTTGCCGGGAATTTTGGTGTCGGCTTCGAGTGTCGTTACGGCCGCTGGGTCTTTCAGGTAGAGGGTCCAGACTTTGTCTCGATCAAGGACGCGTGCCGGCTAGCAGGCGTCGTATGCCTTCAGATGCCCCTGCCCGGAATACTCGAGGATCTCGGCATCGCAGGTGACAAGCACGCCGTTCAGACGTCGCGCTGTGGCAACGATAAAGCGATCGCTCGGATCGCGATGCGGCTTGCCGTCGCGCTTCCGAACCCAAAGGGGGAGCTGGGTGCAGTCAACGGCCAGGCGAGAATCAACAGACAGGATGCGGACGCCGGGATAGCGTCGCTGATCGCGCACCCACGTCCGCAGATCCCCGGCAATAAGCAATTGCTCGCGCCCCGCCTTCAGCGCGATCTCCCAAACGGACGCCGCGGACACGAAAAGGCGTCGGCTGCGCGCCGCCTGCTCGATCACGGGCAGAGCGGCGACCTTCATCTGCCCTGGACCACCCGCCTCGCCGCTCGCCCAGACCCAGACGTGGGTGTCCAAGACCAGAACATCTGTGGCACTCAACTCAGAGATCAGCATCCACTTCCCAGTCCGCGTCCACCGCGGCCAGCAGCGCCTCTCGCGTGCCGGTGATCACGCCGCGCGAGCGGCCGATAAACGCCTGCACGTCCGCATCCGTGATCGGCACCAGCTTCGCCACCGGCCGGTTCCGCTTCGTGATCACGATCTCCTCACCCGTCTCCTTCACCCGATCCATCAACTGCAGGCACACTGCCTTGAACTCTCCCGCCGGGATCTGGCGCCGCTTACGACGGGCAGTAGACGGCTTCTTCGCCTTGGCTCGCCACGCTTGCTCGCTCATCCCCCATTCCTCCGGCTTTATCTGACCACTTAATATAGTCACCATTCCCCGGCCGGGCAAGGCGGGAGCACAGGCGCACAGGCGCGGCCAGCCGATTCGGCGGAGGCCGGCGCGGAGCGCCGCATGAAGGCCGGGTCCCCGCGGGCGGAAGGCCACCCCCACCCCAAACCCTCTGTCGTCATCGCCGAATGCCCTTCAGTTGCAACTCCTGCGGGGCGTCGGAGGCGATGGGCGGGCCCCGTTGTGGGCCGGTATGGCCTCCGCCTAACTTGCACGTCGGCGGCCGGCGCCCCTGCCGGCGCCCAGCACCACTCCATCCGGGACTTCTCCGTGTGCAGGGGTTTCGCCTCGCTCGCCTGTGTTCTGCTGGTGGGCGGCGCAGCCAGCCGTGCCGCAGCGCAGCAGCCGGTGCCCCCTTCGGTTCGGGCGCTGCGGCTGGATGCGGGCGGCGGGGAGACGATTCGCCTGGACGGCGTGCTGGACGAAGCGGTCTGGGGGCGCGCCGCGGCGGCCAGGGCCTTCAAGCAGCGCGAGCCGCTGCAGGGCGAGCCGGCCAGCGAGGAAACGGAGGTCCGGGTGCTGTACGACGGGGAGCTCCTGATCCTTGGCGTGCTGGCGCGGGACCGCGAGCCGGAGCAGATCGTGAGCCGGATCCTGCAGCGGGACCGGGTCATGGGGACGGACTTCGAGGGGAAGCCGGTCTTCATGGGGGACGACGGCGTCGCCATCCTGCTGGACGCCTTCCACGACCATCGCAACGCCATGGTCTTCGCCACCAACCCCAACGGCGCCGAGTTCGACGCTTTGATCACGGACGAGGGTCGCGAATTCAACATCGACTGGCGCGCGGTCTGGCGGGTCGCGGCCCGGCGCGTGCCCGAGGGCTGGTCCGCGGAGTTCGCCATCCCCTTCCGCACCTTGCGCTACCCGGCGGGCGCGGGCGAGCGGCCCTGGGGGTTCAATGTCTTCCGTATGATCCGGCGCAAGAACGAGCAGGCCTTATGGAGCGCCTGGTCTCGGGACAACGAGGGCTTCACGCGGGTGAGCCGCGCCGGCCACCTGGAGGGGATGGCCGACCTGCCGCGCACCGGCCTGAACCTCGAGGTCAAGCCCTTTGCCCTCTCCGGCGCCTCGCAGCAGCCCGTCGAACCCCAGGGGCTCGAGACCGACCCCCGGCTGGACGCGGGGCTGGACCTTAAGTACGAGGTGCGGCCGGGGCTGGTGCTGGACCTGACCCTCAACACGGATTTCGCCCAGGTCGAGGTGGACAACCAGCAGGTGAACCTCACGCGTTTCGACCTGTTCTTCCCGGAGAAGCGCGACTTCTTCCTGGAGAACAAGGGGATCTTCGAGTTCGGCTCGCTGGCCAGTCCCTTCGAGCCGCCCCCATTCCTGCTTTTCTTCTCCCGGCGCATCGGCATCTCGGATGACGGCGAGGTGCCCGTGCTGGGCGGCGTCCGGCTGACAGGGCGAGTGGGACGCCAGACGCTGGGCCTCCTGAATGTCGTGTCCGACGAGGCCTTTGGCGAGCCGCGCAGCAACTTCGCCGTGGCGCGCATCAAGCGGGACGTGGGCGGCAGCAACTATCTGGGTGCGATGGTGGCGGACCGGCGGGGCGCCGGCGAGTCGAACACAGGCACTGGCCTGGAC
>JACQVE010000193.1 GCA_016209965.1 Gemmatimonadota bacterium
GAGATCCTGCTCCTCCTCTTCATTGCCGTACTATTCGGACTCTACCTCGGCGCGGCCACCGACAGCTTGCAGCGCTGGGTCGGCGCGCCCCGCGGCATCGCGCTCGCCAGCGCCGTGCTGCTCACTCTGCTCGGCGGGGTCGGCATCGCCTACCTCGTCGTGCCGCCCGTCGCCGAGCAGAGTGAGGAACTCGTCCAGGCCCTGCCCGCTCAACTGGTACGCTGGGAGGCCCAGCTCCTGGCGCTCGCCGCCAAGTCGCCGGTCGCCGCCCAGATCCTGGGGCCGCTGCGGGAGGGGGAAAGCTATGTAGGCACCATCGTGCAGCAGGTGGGGGGGTACTTCCGCGGCTTCGTGCCTTACGTCTTCAGCGGGTTGCAGTTCCTGATCCACGTCATCAGCGTCGGCGTCATGGGCATATACCTGGCGCTTCGGCCTGCCATCTACCGCGAAGGCTTCATCGCGCTCGCGCCCCCCGTGCACCGCGAGCTGGTGCGCGACCTGCTTGCCGAGCTCGGCCGCGTGCTCCGCGCCTGGATCGTAGGACAGCTCGTGGCCATGACCATCCTCGCCGTCCTGACCTGGATCGGCCTCGTCGTCCTGCGCGTGCCCTACGCCCTGGCCTTCGGCGTGTTCACCGGCGCCGTCGCCATTGTCCCGTTCTTCGGCACGCTCTTCTCGACGCTGCTCCCCGCTCTCTTCGTGCTCGGCACGGCCGGCGCCCTCAAGGCGTTGCTCGTCGTCGCGCTCGGCATCGGCGTGCACCTCGTCGAGGCCAATTTCGTGGCACCTATGATCATGGAGCGGCAGGTCCAGCTTCCGCCCGTACTCACCCTGCTCAGCGTTCTGGTCATGGCGCACCTGCTCAACGTCATCGGGCTGCTTGTCGCCGTGCCCGTGCTGGCCACCGTCATGGTCATCGCCCGCCGCATCTACGTGCACCGCGTGCTCGAGGACCAGGGCTTCCGCCGCGCGGTCCGCGACCACCCGGTCGAAGTCCGCCTCCCCGGCGACGGCGCCGTCCTCGTGCACCCCGCCGCCCAGCACTCGACGCTGCCCGCCCTGCTCGAGCAGTAGCGGGGGTATCCCTGCCTTCCCGTACCCGTACCCGTACCCGTACCCGATCGGGTTTCAGTTCGGGTAAATCAGATACTTCTCCCGCAGCCGCCGGAACCGCTCCAGTGGCTCGGCCCAGCCGGCCGTGATCTCCTCCAGCGAAACACCGGCCGCGACCTGCTCCCGCAGCCGCGTTGTTCCCGCCAGTCGATCGAAGTGAGCCACGCGCCACTCGAGCCGGTCCGGGTGCAGCCGCTGCACCTCGACCAGCGCCGCCACCGCCGCCACGGTCGGATCATAGACCCGCCGGTCGGTGGTAAGGAAGCGCACACCGCGCACCGGCTCCCCGTCGTACTTCCCATCCCCCGGCCTCTGCGGCGTGAAGCTCACCGCTTCGAGGCGCACGCCCGGCAGCCGGTACGCTTCCAGCCCGTGGACCACCGTCTCGGCATCCAGCCAGGGTGCGCCGATCTGCTGAAAGGCGATGGGCGTACCCCGTCCCACCGACAGGTTGGTCCCCTCGAACAGGCAGGTGCCCGGGTAGTGGGTCGCGCTCTCGACCGAGGGCATGTTGGGCGAGGGCGGGATCCAGGGCAGGCCCGTGTCCTCGAACCACATGCCGCGCCGCCACCCCTGCGCTGGCACCACCGTCAGCTCGACCGGCACGCCGAACTCGCCGCGGATCAGCCGGGCCAGCTCTCCGGGAGTCAGGCCGTGCCGCATCGGCACCGGGTACAGCCCCACAAAGCTCGCCTGCTCCGCCTCCAGCACGTTCCCCTGCACCAGTTCGCCGCCAATGGGGTTGGGCCGATCCAGCACCACGAACCGGATCCCATGCTCCGCCGCCGCCTGCATGGCCAGCGCCATGGTCCACACGTAGGTGTAGTACCGAGCCCCGATGTCCTGGATATCGAAGGCCAGCACCTCTACGCCCTCGAGCATCGCCGCCGTCGGCTTGCGCACGCCGCCCGGCGCATAGAGCGAGTAGATCGGCAGCCCCGTCTTCGCGTCCCGCCCGCTCGCCACCGCCGCGCCCGCCTGCGCGCGCCCCTGGACCCCATGCTCCGGGCTGTACAGTGCCACCAGCTCGATCCCGGGATGCTGGTGCAGCAGGTCAATGCTCGTGGCCGCCGCTACCTCGCGCGCCGCTCCCGTGAACTGCCCCACGCCCGTGTGGTTCGTGATCAGCCCGACCCGCCGGCCGCCCAGCAGGCTGGCGTCGCCAGCCAGCA
>JACQVE010000194.1 GCA_016209965.1 Gemmatimonadota bacterium
CCGCTCACAGCGCCCCGCCGCCGGGAGGCGGGACCGCGCGGCGGCTGGAGACCGCCATCAGCTCCAGCTCGAGGTGCACGCGCTCGCCGGGCGCCACGGTCACGAGTCGCTCGTAGGGGCGAGTCCGGCGGTGCCAGACCCGGAGCGTGTAACGCCCGCGCGGCACGTCCGGAATGAGAAACCGGCCCTCGCGGTCGGCCACGGCGGCGTAAGGTGTGGGCACGACCACCACATACGCGGCCATCTCCGGGTGCACGTGGCAGAGGATCACGTGGGGCCCCGGCCGGGTGAAGGTGTGGACGCGCCGCTTGCCGCGCGGATAGGTGCCCAGATCGAAGGCGTCGCCCGGCGGGCCGGCGCCAAAGACGTTGTGGAGCAGGGGATCGCTGTTGCGGAACTCGACGCTGGTACCTGGCAGTACGGTCAGCACGGGCGGCACGAAGCGCAGGTTGACCTGGTCGATGAGCGCGGGCGCGGGCGGCGGGAAGGCCGTGACCCGCTCCGCGAGCAGGTAGACGACCGCCCCTGTGAGCCGGACATCGAGCGCGAAGATGCTCCCCTCGACACTGCCTTGCGGCTGTGGCACAACGGTACCCAGGAGCAACGGAAGCAGGAAACAGCCGGCGCGGCACGGTGTGCGACTCATGGCGCCGTTCCCCCGTCGCGCTCCCTCAGCTCCGCCAGCCAGCGGTGGAGTGTGCGCCGGCTGACACCAGCGGCGCGGGCGGCGCTGGAAACGTTGCCCCCGTGCAACTCGAGCAGCTCCCTCAGGTAGCGGGCCCGGAACGCGTGCAGCGCTTGCGTGCGCCCGGCCTCGTAGTCCGCTGGCGGCGCGCCCGGTGCCGCTGCGGCTGCGCCGCCTGGCGGATCGCGCAGCGACTCGGGCAGGTCGGCTCGTGTGACGCGGCCGTCCTCATCCAGGACGACCAGCCGCTGCGCCAGGTTTTTCAGTTCCCGCACGTTGCCCGGCCAGGGGTAGTGCTCGAGTGCTTCCCAGACCTCGGGCAGCACGCGCGGTGCGGGCTTGCCCTGCAAGCCGGCGAAGTGTTCGAGAAACCGCCGGGCGAGAAGGATCACATCGCCGCCGCGCGCGCGCAGCGGCGGCACGCGCAGGTGCACGACGTTCAGCCGGTAATACAGGTCCTGGCGGAAGCCGCCCGCCGCGACTGCGGCTTCCACGTCGGTATTGGTCGCGGCAACCAGGCGGATATCGAGGTCCAGCAGCATCGAGCTGCCCAGCCGGCGGACCTGCCGCTGCTCGAGGGCGCGCAGCAGCTTGGACTGCATCCTGGTGCCCAGCTCGGTGAACTCGTCCAGGAACACCGTGCCGTGTTGGGCTTCTACCAGCAGCCCGTCCTTGCGCGCCACAGCGCCCGTGAACGCGCCGCGATCGTAGCCGAAGAGCTCGCTCTCGAGCAGGCCTTCGGGCAGCGCAGCGCAGTCCACGGGCATGAACGGGCCGGAACGCCGGGCGCTGTTCGCGTGCAGGCAGAGCGCGATCAGTTCCTTCCCTGTGCCGCTCTCCCCGGAGATCAGGACGTTGGCATCGGTGGGCGCCACTTTCCGGAGCTGCTCGAACAGCCGGATCATGGCCGGGCTCGAGCCGATCATGCCCTCGAAGTCGCCGCCGCGGGCGACCTGATCACGCAACGCCCGGTTCTCGAGGGTCAGGCCGCGGTACCGGGCGGCGCGCTCGACAGCCAGCGCGAGCTGGTCCGCGGTAAACGGCTTGGCCAGGTAGTCGAAGGCGCCTTCGCGCATGGCGCGCACAGCGGAGGCGACACTGGCGTAGGCCGTGATCACGATGACGGCGAGGGCCGGATCATCGGCCAGCGCCGCGGCCAGCAAGGTAAAGCCGTCCGCGCCCGGCATGCGCAGGTCCAGCAGCAGCACTTCCGGCTGGGTCTCGGCCAGCACATCCCTGAAGCGGGCGGGCTCCGCCAGCGTTTGGCAACTGTAGCCTGCGCGCGACAGCAGCCGCTGGCAGTTCTCCAGCATCGCCGGCTCGTCGTCCACGACCAGCACTCGCCCGCTGGCCATCAGCCCTCGAGCCATGTGAAGGGGAGCGAAACCACGAAGCGGGCACCCTCCCCCGCCCCACCCTCCACCCAGATCCGCCCGCCGCAGCGCTCGATAACGCTGCGGCACACGGCCAACCCCAGACCGGTGCCGCCGCGCCCGCCCTTGGTGGTGAAGAAGGCCTCGAAGACCCGCTCGCGCAGCTCGGGCGCCACGCCGGGTCCACTGTCCGCCACCCTCAACTCGACGCTGTCCCCCTGCGCCGACGGCCGCACCTCTATGGTGACGCAGCCGCCGGCGGGTGTGGCCTCCGCCGCATTGAGCAGCAGGTTCATGCACACCGTCTCGAGGCCGCCCCCGCTGGCGAACACCGGCGCCAGCCCGCGCGTCGCACAGAACTCGAGGCGGATGTGGCGTGCGGCAAAGGTGCGCTCGAGCAGGCCGACCACCCGCGTCGCCACCTCCGCCACGTCTACGGGGCCGGGCTCGCCCGCGCCATCGCCAGCGAAGCGCAGCAGATCAGCGGTCAGCGCTCCCAGGCGAGCCGTGTGCTCGCGCAGCACATCCAGGTCGCGCTCGAGGAAGCAGTCGCCGCAGCGTTCCCGCGCGTCCCGCTCCATGCACTCGAGCCGGTTGCTGATGACGGCCAGCGGATTGTTCAGCTCGTGCGCCAGCCCTGCGGCCATAACGCTGACCGCGGCCAGGCGCTCGGAACGGCGCATCTGCGCCTCGAGCCGCGCCTGGGCGCCGGTGTCCCGCAGGATGAGCGAGTAGCCGACGGGGCGTCCGTCTCCCCCGCGGATCAGCGTTTGGGTAAGGCTCACGGGCAGCAGCCGCCCGTCACGGGCCAGGCGGCTGGTCTGGTAGTTGACGACTTCTCCGCGTTCGGCCAGCTCCCGCTCCAGGAACGCAGCCTCCCGCTCCGCGCCCGCCGTGCGCGGCCCGAGCAACTCCTGGATATCCCGGCCCGTCGCCTCGTCCGCGCGGTAGCCGAAGAGCCGCTCCGCCCCACCGTTCCAGACCCGAACGCGCCGATCCAGTCCCAGGCCCACAATGGCGTCCGCCGAGTGAGCCAGGATGTCCGCCAGCTCCGCGTGCTTGTGCTGCAAGGCGCGGCTCCGCTCGGCGAGCAGCTCCTCGAGCCGCCGGCGGTGCGAGACCAGCGAGGTGGCCATGGCCGTGAAGTCCGCTGCCAGGTCTTCCAGCTCGTCGTTCGTCGCCACGTCCAGCGCCGGCGGCGCCCCGCCCCGGGCCAGGCGCCGCGCCGCCTGGCGCAACTGGTAAATGGGCTGCGTGAACTGATGGCCGGCGACCACCGCCAGGCCCAGCACAAGTACCATCAGCGGCAGGCTCATGAGCGCGGTCGACTCGAGGTAGCGGCGCGCAGGCGCGGCCACGGCAGCCAGCGGCACGGCGCGGTACAGGGTCAACGGCCCGATGGCGGAGCCGGGCAGCGAAAGGGGGACGAAGCTCACCAGCCGCGCGTCGGACGTCCGCGACGTGCCGGCTCGGCCGGAAAGCACCTGCGCCACGACGGCCGCGGGGAAGTCCCGCCGCAGGCTGACCTCCGTGTTGCTGGCGAGGAGGCTGGACCAATCCCGTTTCCGCGCCGAGTGGTACAGGTACAGTCCCGTCGCGTCCACCAGCCCGGTCACGCCCGGGAGCGTTGGTGAGGCGAGATCGAGATGCGCAAACAGCTCCGCGGCCCGCGCCTCGCCCACCACCACTCCGCGCAACTCACCCTCTCTGGTACGCAGCGGGATGAGCACCGCGACCGCGGGAATCGGCCGCGCCCCGTCGCTCTCGACACCGCCGCCGCGCAGCTCGACGGGCAGGAGCAGGTGGCGGCCCCGCTCCGCCGATTGGGCGCGCCAGGCGTAATAGACCGCTTCCGCCTCAGGCTGCTCCGCGCTCGCCGCACCGCCGTCCGGGGCGCGCCGGGCCAGCAGCACCCGGCCGTCCGCATCGACGAGCTGCACGCGGAACAGCGTGCGCTCCGCCGCCAGGAAGGAGGAGGCCAGGCGAGCGGCGGACCGCCAGTCCGCAGCGGGTGCGCCGTCGAGAAGTGGCCCGAGCACGGCATACGCCAGGTAGGCGACGTCGCTCTCGAGCTGCGCCAGCGAGCGCTCCATCTGGGCGCGCGAGCGCTCGACCTCGTGCCGGAGCGCCGCACGAGCCCCGGCATGCAGGTGCCCCGTCGTAACCCCGGTCGTCACGGCGACCACGGCGGCCAGTGGCACAACGGCCAGCAGCGCAAAGGCAATGGCCAGCTTGGCCCGGATAGTGAGCCGCGGAAAGAGCTTGTTCAGGTTCATGGCGGGCTCCGGCCCGGGCTACCGGATGCCGTACTTCTCCAGCCGGTAGCGCAGGGTGTCCCGGGACAGGCCGAGCAGTCGCGCGGCGCCTGTCTTGTTGCCGTCCATCCGCTCGAGCGCCTGGCACATGAGCTCCCGCTCCAGCTCCTCGAGGCACACCCCCTCGGGCGGCAGCGTGAACGTGCGGGGCGTGGCGGGCGAGTGCCCGACGATCTCCGGGGGCAGGTCCGGGAGCCCGATGGTCTCCCCGTCCTGCAGCAACAGGATGCGCTCGAGGACGTTGCGCAGCTCACGGGCGTTGCCCGGCCAGTCATACGCCTCCAGTGCGCGCAACGCTTCGAGCGCTATGCGGCGCGGCGGCTGCCGCATCTCGCGGCTCAGCGTCTCGCAGAAGTGCAGGGCCAGCGGCGCAATGTCTTCGGGCCGCTCGCGCAGCGGCGGGAGGCAGATGGGGATGACGTTGAGCCGATAGAACAGGTCCTCGCGGAACTCGCCACGCCGGACCGCGTCCTCGAGCTCGCGGTTGGTGGCCGCGACCACGTGGACGTCGACCTCGAGGTCCCGCACGCCGCCGACCCGGCGCAGAGAGTGGGTCTCCATGAACCCCAGCAGCTTGGCCTGGGCCGGCTTGGGCATGTCGCCGATCTCGTCCAGGAACGCGGTGCCCGAGTGCGCCAGCTCGAGCAGCCCCTTCTTCGCCTGTCGCGCGTCCGTGAAGGCGCCGGCCTCGTGGCCGAACAGCTCGCTCTCGACCAGGTGCTCGGGCAGCGCCGTGCAGTTGACGCTCACAAAGGGGTGCGAGCGGCGAGGCCCGCGCGCGTGGATGGCGCGCGCCACGACGTCCTTGCC
>JACQVE010000195.1 GCA_016209965.1 Gemmatimonadota bacterium
GAGGCGATCTGGCAGCACGTGGGCACGGTCGCCTACCTCGAGCCGGCGGGCATCGGCCACCGGGGAGCGGAAGAGTGAGGGCCGCGTGAGGCGGCGCGGCTGCTAAAAGCCATTGCTCGCCAGGCTAGGACTGGACCGCCCGGAGCTGCGCGCCTGGGCAATGTACGATTGGGCGAACTCGGCGGTGTTCACCGTGATCATCACCGCCGTGTTCCCCATCTTTTTTTTCCGGGTCGCAGGCGCCGGGCTGCCCGGCCACGTGGCCACGCAGTGGTTCGGTCTGGCGACCACGCTGGCGCTCATCCTGATCGCGGTGATCTCGCCGATTCTGGGCGCCGTGGCGGACTACGCCGCCGCCAGGAAGCGCTTCCTGGCCGCGTTCATGGTGGTGGGCGCCTGCGCCGTGGCCGGGATGTTCCTGATCCGGCACGGGGATTGGCAGCTCGCGGCCGCGCTCTTCATGCTCGCCAATATTGCTGTGGGCGGCAGTCTGGTCTTCTACGACGCGCTGCTGCCTCACGTCGCCAGGGAGAAGGAGCTGGACCGCGTCTCGACCGCAGGCTACGCGCTCGGCTATCTGGGAGGCGGGCTGCTGCTGGCGATTTGCCTGGCGTGGATCCAGAAGCCGGAATGGTTCGGCCTGCCCGCCGGGCCGGCACTATCCGCCCGACAGGCGACACTCCCCGCCCGCCTGGCCTTCCTGTCCGTAGCCTTCTGGTGGCTGCTCTTCTCGATTCCGCTGCTGCGGCGGGTTGGGGAGCCGCCGCGCGCCCTCGAGGCGGACGAGACGCTGCACCAGAACCCGGTCCGCGCAGCCGTGGTGCGGCTCGGGGAAACGCTGCGCGAGCTGCGCGTCTACCGGCAAGCGTTCCTGATGCTGCTCGCGTTCCTCATCTACAACGACGGCATTGGCACGATCATCCGCATGGCGACCATCTACGGCAGCGAGATCGGCATCGGCCAGGGCACCATGATGGGCGCGGTGGTGCTGGTGCAGTTCCTGGGAATCCCGTTCTCGTTCCTTTTCGGGGCAGTGGCCGGGCGGATCGGCGCGAAGCGCTCGATCTTCCTGGGGCTCGTAGTCTACACCGCGATCGGGATCCTGGCCTACCGCATGACCAGCGCCCTGCACTTCCTGATCCTGGCCGGGCTGGTCGCCGTGGTCCAGGGCGGCACGCAGGCGCTCAGCCGCTCGCTCTTCGCCTCGCTCGTACCACGCTACAAGTCGGGCGAGTTCTTCGGCTTCTTCAGCGTGTTCGAGAAATTCGCCGGGATCTTCGGGCCGGCGTTGTTCACCCTGGCCATAGCGTTCACGGGGTCGAGCCGCAGCGCGATCCTCTCGGTAGTGGGGTTCTTTGCCGCGGGCGCCGCGCTGCTGGCGTTGGTGGACGTGGAGGAGGGGCAGCGGGTGGCACGCGCGGCCGAAGCGGCGGTGGCGGGTCCCGGCTAGGCCTTCCCAAGCACGGCTGACCGGGCGCCTTCTGTTGAAAAGCCAAGTCAGCAGCAGGCGCCGCCGGGCGTGCAGCAGGCGGCGAACGCCTCCGATTCCGGCCGAGTCGGGTCCGTCACCGTGAACAGCCCCGCGTAGGGTGGCGCCTCGAGCTTGGCGGCGGTGTCCGTGCAAACCTCGACGGGCTGGTTGCGCGGGAAGAGGTGGCCCTCCTCGTCCAGCACCGCCTGGAAGGGCCCGCGATAGATCGCCTGCTGGCCGATATACACGCACCCCGCCTGCTTGGCGTAGCGGTAGCCGCGCACGGTGATGGAGGAGAAACGGTAGCCGTGGACCTGCTTCCAGAACTGGTTCGAGAGCACCTCCAGCCCGTAGAACCCGGCCTGTTCGAGCAGCCCCAGGAACTCGTCCGCGGTGAGGGCTCCACTGATGCACTCGCCCCACAGGCGGTCATCCGCGCGCATGGCCGGCGGCACCTCCTCGCCGGCAATGATGTCGGACACCACGATGCGGCCGCGGTCTTTCAGCACGCGCCACATCTCGGCAAAGACGCGCTTCTTGTCGGGTGAGAGGTTGATGACGCAGTTCGAGGTGAGCACGTCGACCAAGCCCTCCTCGACGGGGATCTCCTCGAGGTATCCCTTGCGGAACGAGACCACATCGTAGCCCAGGCGCTCCGCGACCAGGGGTGCATTGCGCCGCGCCACGTCCAGCATGGCATCCGTCATGTCCACGCCGATGACCTGGCCCGCTGGCCCCACTTTCCGGGCGGCAATGAAGCAGTCGATGCCGCCGCCGGCGCCCAGGTCGAGGTACGTCTCGCCTGGCTGCACGCCAGCCAGGGCGACGGGGGAGCCGCAGCCGTAGAAGCGCTCGAGGACCTCCACCGGGATATGGGCGGTATCCCCCGCGGGGTAGGCCGTGGGGCAGCACAGCTCGGCCTGCGGCTGCTGGGCGGCCTGGGAATAAAAGCGCCGCACGGCCTGCCGGGCGCGGTCCAGGTCAAAGGAGAGGACGCACGTGGAATGCTGCGTACGCACGGGCAGCTCCCCGGCATCCGCCTGGGCCGGCTCAGCGCAGGCGCCGGCCTTCTCGCCCATGCCGCGGAAGACCGCCGGACCGGGGAAGGCGCTGCGTGTGTTGAGCGCCGCGCGACCTTCGCGCGCGAGCCGGAACGCCTCGTCCCACCACACTCCCTGGTGCAGCTCGCAGTAGGGATCGAGCCCCAGGAACGCGCGCCGCGCGCGCTCGAGCGCGCCCGCGCCGTTGCCGCCGGCCCCATTCCCACGCCGAACGAGGCCCAAGCGCGCCCGCGCTCTGGTCTCGAGCGCGACCAATGGGGCCGCGGCAGTGGCCACGCCAACGTTTCCCGCATGCGCATGCGCATCCGCACCCGCATCCGGCAGTGACTCCGCGCGCGCTGCCCCGTCCCCGCCGTTCGTTCGCGGACGCGGGGGCGGGTACGCAGCCGGGTCGGGCGGGCGGCTCAGCGTGTAATAGTAGGAGTGCTCGAGGTCGCCCCCGCCGCACTGCCCCTTCAGGTAGCAGCTCCGGCACTTCTCCTTCTCCTCGGCCGTAAGCCCGCGCAGCATGGCCAGCACGGGCGAGTGCTCCCAGATCTGGGCCAGGCTCGACTCCTCGATGCTGCCGCAGCTCAGGCCCCTCTCGCCTGCAGTGGCGGCGGACGGGTAGGCCACGCCGTCGTAGGCAATGCAGAGGCTTTCGTAGCCTGCGTTGGACAGATCGTAGCGGGTGCCCGGCGGCGCATCCAGCCGCAGCCGCCAGGACGCCAGGTTGTCCACCTCGATGCCCACCTCTTCGGCCACACGGGCCACCTCGCGGACCACGGCCAGCACCCTTTCCGTGCTCAGCACCATGCCGTTGTCGGCGGCACGCCCGCGCCGGTGCGTCCACAGCAGGTGATGGTTGGCGACGCCCAGGCTGGCAATCAGACGGGTGACACCCGGTACATCAGCTTCGTTCTCCGGACCGATCACGGTGGTGACCGCGGGCGCGAAGCCAGAGGCCAGCGCGCTGCGGATGCCTCGCAAGGTGCGCTCGTAGCAGCCTCTGCCACGGATCGCGTCGTTCACTTCCGGCGTCGAGCCGTCCAGACTGATCTGCAGCCTCAGCCGCTCGGGCGAGAAGCGGCGGAGCTGATCGAGGTGCCGGCCCGTGAGGAGCATGGCATTCGTGAGGACCACCAGCCCCTGGCCGTGCACCTCGGTGATCCGCTCGACCATGTTCCAGAAATCGCGACGCAGCAGCGGCTCGCCACCGGTGATGTAGAACCGGCGCACGCCCAGTTCGACGGCCTGGTCGATCACGCGGAACCAGGTCTCGCCGGACAGCCCCGGGTCCTGGCCCGGACCGGAGCGGACCAGGCAATGGCGGCAAGCCAGGTTGCAGGAGTTGTTGGTATGCAGCCAGAGCTCGCGCAGCCGCGGGATCAGGACGTGCTGGCGGCCCGCGTAGGCGGCTGGCGGCGCCGGCTCCGGGGCGGCAAAATGGCGCCGCAGCAGGTCGCGGGTGAAGCCGTAGACCTCGACCCACGCCCGGCCCGTGTCCAGCCCCGTGTGCTGCGCATGGAGCTGCGCCGCCTCGCGCAGGCGCCGGCCCCCGCGATAGTACCGGGCGATGCGTGCGCCGCGCGCGTCGGTGGCGATCCAGTTGGGTGCCGCCGGGTCCAGCAGCACATGAAGGCCGTCCTGCTCCCGCTCGAGGTACTCGGGGACGTAGACCAGCGTCGCATCATTCAGCATGCGCACCCCTCCATCGGATCGAATGCCATGCGTTGCTAATCACGATTCCGGCCCGGCCCGTTCCCGGCGGGTCCGACGAGCTCAAATGCGCAAAGCTGCGGGCAGGGGGATGGACCCGGCCCGCGGCTTCATGCCGGCTCTGTCGACCTCGCGCGCCGGCGGCTTTGCCAGGGGAGGCGCAGTGTGAAGGTGCTCCCCTTCCCGGGTTCGCTCTCGACGGCGATCGTGGCGCCCAGCAGGCGATCATAGAAGTAGCGGACCGCGCGCTGCGCCACCTCCTCCATACTGGCGGCCCTGGCCCCCATCTTGCGCAGCGCCGTGCCGCACTCCGTCACGTCCCGCAAGCTGAAACTCGCCAGAGCGTACACCGGCCGTCTCCGGCGGCAGAGGTACTGGGGGACACGCCGCCCCGTGTGGCCCCGGCCTGCCCGAGCTGCAATGTTCCGGCCAGGAGTGTGGCCCGTGCCCAAGCCCGGACGCCGAGCAGCCCCTGACCGGCCGCCCCTGCATGGCGGCGGGAGGCGCCAGAACGCAAGAAGGGCAGGGCGCCGCCGCGCCCTGCCGGGGCTCTCGCAGAACCCAAATTTTCCGGAGGAACACGCGGCTACGACGTCGCGCGACCCTTGAGCTGCGGAGGCTCGAGCTTGATCGACCAGAGCCCGCTGTTGAAGTCCGAGAAGAAGATGTGCCCCTTGTAGAGCTGCGGGCCCCATACCATGGCTGCGTTGGCGATGTAGCCGGCCGGATCGTGCGGCTTGTACACCGCGATCTCGCGCCCCTGCTCCGCCAGATTGCCCATCAGCTCGCCCGACACATCCACCACGCGCAGCCCGCCCTCGTAGTAGGCCTGGTAGAGGACGTCATCCTCGACCCAGATGTTGTGCGTGCCGAACTCCCTGGCCTGGTAGCGCGCGACGTCCCGGGGGCGGGCCGGATCCGTGAAATCCACCACGTGGATGTAGCCCGACGTCGCCGACGGCGTGCCGCCCTGGCCCGTCGCCGGATCATAGCGCTCGAGGCTCAGCCCGCCCTCGTAGGCCAGGCCCACGCGGGGCATGATCTCGTCCCCCAGGAACAGGTAGAACTTGCCGGTCGATTCCTGCGCGTACGGGAACGTCGAATGGGTCGCGCCCACGGGGTAGGCGTAGCTGGTCACGAAGACGGGTTTGTCCGGCCGGCCGCCCCAGTGGCCGTTGCCCACATCCACCACCACCACACCCGTGCCCCATTCGGAGGAGTAGGCGATGCCGTCGTGCACCCACACGTCGTGGATGTAGCTGTCGGGATGGTCGTACTCGCCGGCGTACGTCGGGTTCTTGATGTCGCGCACGTCCAGGATCAGGTACTTCTCGCCGGCCGAGAGCGCGAAGAGATAGTCATTGGTCACGAACATGTTGTGCACGCCGCCGGTCAGCCCCTGCTCGTATACCGAGGCGATGGTCGGGTGCGCCGGATTCGAGAGGTCCAGGATCACCACGCCATTGCGCCGGTTCGAGGCGCCCTCGCGGCTCAGCGCGGCGTAGCGCGCGTCGGGCGAAACCTTGACGTCGTTCACGGTACGCGCATCCACCTGGATCGAGTCCGTCTTCACGATGTTTGCCGGATCGGTCACATCCCAGATGTAGGCGACGCCGTTCGCTCCCCACGTGCCCGTGATGGCGTAGTCCCGGCCATCCCGCCCCTCGAAGACCCAGAGATCCGAGGTGTGCACGTTGGCGACCCGGCCATGGCCGACCAGTGTCGCGCGCCGCACCGCCTCGCGCGGACGAATGTCGACCACCCGGCGTGCCGTCAGGGGTCCGGCCGCGGCCAGGATAGTATACAGCCCGGGCACTTCGGCCACGAACTTGCCATCCAGCATCTGCGCGGCGGCGCCCGGCGCGGCAATGCTGTCATCGGGTGTGAAGGTGTAGCTCCAGGTGAGCGGCAGGTCGCTGACCGGTCCGCCACTCGCGGCAAGCGCCCGCGCCTCGAAGCTCAGCACATCCCCCGTGCGCGCCTGCTCCGCACCGCCCGCGATCTCCAGCTTGGCCGCCGGAAGGCGGGGGATGACGTGCTTGACGGTGCCCCGCGCACTCTCGAGCGCCGCCGTGATCGTCACGGCGCCGGCGCGGTGGGCGACCACGTTGCCAAAGCGGTCCACCGACGCGACCGCAGGTTCCGAGCTGCTCCACCGGAAGTCGGGATTCGGCCGGAGCGAGCCGTCCGCGTGGAACGCCCGCGCCCGGTGGCGGAGCGTCGTCCCCTGATACAGGCGACCCGGCTCCGTCGTGATCTCGATGCGCGCCACCGCCGGCCAGGACACGGTTACCGGGATGGTTACCGAGGGCAGCGCATCGCCTTGCGCCGCCCCCGGAACAAAGACCGTGGCCACGATCTGATGCGCGCCGGCCGCCACGCCCGTGACCAGCGCCTGCCTGCCGGAGAGCAGGCCCCGCGGCCGATCATCCCCCTCCCGCACCTGGAGCGATCGCCAGGGCGCCGATAGCCGTAAGGGCGCAACCACGGCCTGCCCGCCCGCGTCGTACGCCGTCACCGTGAAGGGCACGGACTGGCCCGCCTCCACCACCAGCGCTGCCGGTTCCGCCACCAGCCGTGCTACCCGCGCCCCGGCCATGGTGTCGGCCGCCTGCGCCCCCAGCCGGCCGGGCGCAAGCAGTCCCGCAAACACCGCGACGACCAGCAGTAGCGTGACTCCTCGTTGTGCTCTCATGTCAGGGCTCCCCCGCTCGGCATTTGGGTAAAGGCGAGCCCGCTGGCGCACGGCCGGCTCGCGAAGGACGGGCGTGTTGTTCCTGAAACCGGTGCCGATACAGTCGATCCACAGCGGTTGGCTGTCAAGGCTGGCGGCCTGCCGGCCGGCCTGGCATCTTCTACATGCCAGGCAGGTATGCTGGTGCGGCTCCGCGTGATTCGCAGCCGTATTCCCGGCAACCGAGCCCAAGTCACGGAGCGGACCCCATGGCGCGCCAGACCTCTCGTTCCGGCGTCCCGCCGGGCCCATCTGCAGGTTCGAGTCGAGGCTCCGGCCTCCTCCGCTGTGCGGCAGCAGCCTGGCTGGCGGCGTGCGCCAGTGGCGGCCCGCCCCGGGCGACGCAGGCGCCGGCGCCGCCGCCACTGGCCACCTACCGGGTCTACGTGGGCGCCGAGTCCTCGGACCAGATCCACCGTGTGCGCTTTGGCCCCGGCGGCGCCGTGGTCGAGAAGACCACGCCCATCGGCGAGCTGCCCGTCGAGATGGAAGGCCCGCACGGGCTGGCCATTTCGCCGGATGGCCGGTACGTCTACCTGAGCACGGGCCACGGCATCCCCACGGGCAAGGTCTGGAAGTTCGCGGCCGGACCGGACACGCTGGTCGGGCGGCCCACGCAGCTCGGGCCGTTCCCCGCCACCCTGGACCTCACGCCGGACGGGCTGTACGCCTTTGTGGTCAACTTCAACCTGCACGGCGATCCCGTCCCTTCTTCCGTCTCGGTCATTTACACCCCCGACCTGACCGAGGCGGCCCGCACCACCACCTGCGCCATGCCGCACGGCAGCCGCGTCAACCCGCAGGGGACGCAGCAGTATTCGGCGTGCATGATGGATGACCAGTTGGTCGAGCTGGACACGCGCACCTTCCGCGTGTCGCGGCGGTTCAGCGTGGCGCACGGGGCGGAGGCTCCGCTGGCGGCAGCGGCGGCGGCCGAGGGCGGGGCGGCCCATGGCGCTGGCCACCGCGCCGGTGCGGCGGCGACCGTGGGCACGCCGGGCCCCATGGCCATGCCCAACCCGAGCTGTTCGCCGACCTGGGCGCAGCCCTCAGCCGACGGCAGCCGCATCTACGTCGCCTGCAACAAGAGCGACGAGATCCTGGAGATCTCCTCTGGCGAATGGCGGCTGCTGCGCCGCTTCCCGGCCGGGCGCGGGCCGTACAACCTGGCGGTAACGCCGGATGGCCGGCTGCTGGTGGCGACGCTCAAGCAGGGCGCGGCCGTGCAGTTCTTCGACCTGGCCAGCGGGCAGAGCCTGGGGACCACGCCCACCTCCATCAAGGTGGCGCACGGCGTCGCGGTCTCGCCCGACTCGCGCTATGCCTTCGTCAGTGTCGAGGGCATTGGCGGCGAGCCGGGGAGGGTGGACATCTACGATGTGCGCTCGCTCCGGCGCGTCGCTTCCGCAGACGTTGGCCTGCAGGCCAGCGGCATCGCCTTCTGGAGGATGCACCCTGCGCGTTGATCGAAGCTAAACAAAAAAAGGGGGCGGTAATGTACAGGTCGTTCACAATGGTCGTGGAAAGAGATCCGGAAAGCGGCTGGTTGGTCGGTGAAATCGTGGAATTGCCAGGTTGCTACACCCAGGCGCCGGACCTCCCCGCGCTTGAAGAGAACATGCTGGAGGCCATTATGGCCTACCTTCAGACGACCGAGCTCGAGGAGCCCCTCCCGGATTACGTGGGAACTTTGCGGATCGAGTTACCCTCTTGAGCAAGTTGCGCCTGGTCGCCTACGGCGAATTGCGGAAGGTAGCCGAGGCTACCGGATCTGTAGGGCGGGCGCTACCTTGCAAGGGGCAGCTTGTGCTTCACCACACCTCCGCATCACCGCCGGCCGTATACAGCAGGATCCGCTGCTTCACGCGTTCCCCGGTAAGTCGTTCCCAGGCCTCGGCGTAGAGGTCCACCTGACGGCGGTAGCGCTCCTGCCGCGCCTCGAATCCGGGCGCGGCGGCTGCCGCATCGGTCTTGTAGTCGACGAGCACCCAGCCGTCCGGCTCGCGGAACACGAGGTCAATGATGCCCTCGTAGAGCTCGAGTGGCTGGCCGGCGGCGCCCGAGCGGGGGTCCGCAAACGGCACTTCGACCAGCACGCGCTCGGCCTGGCGGGCGCGCTGCCACATCGGGTGGTCGCCCACCCGCCTTACCAGCTCGAGCAACTCCTCCAGCTCTTCCGGCTCGCCAGTCGGGCCGAGCGGCCGCTCCGCGGCAACGAGCAGGCCGCGGCAGAGGCTGCGCAGCCGCTCGCCCGATTCGCCGCGGGCCGCGGCTTCGAGCGCGGCGTGCACCGCCGTCCCCCACTCGGCGCCGCGCCCGGCGGGCGCGGCCGGCAGGGCTGCCCCGCCGGCATCGAGTCGGGAGGCGGCGAAGGAGCCCGGGGCTTCCGCGTCGCCGGGGAGAGCTCCGCCAATGGCCAGCCCGGCAGCGGCTTCGCCGCCCGCCCTGGCCAGGGCGGTCACGGTCACCGCCTTCCAGCTCGGCTCCGCCGCCGCCTTCCGTGCCGCCTCGGCCGCCTGCGCCCGGGCCTGGATCTGCTCGGCCGTGGCCTCCAGCTTCTTGCGCGGCGGCGGCGGCCGGCGCACGATCTCGAGGCGTTCCCAGCCGTTCTGCAGTACGGGGTATAGCAGCCGCCAGGGCGACTTGCTCTCCGTCCGGGCGCAGCGACTGATCACCAGCTCCTCGGCGGCGCGGGTCACGGCCACGTAGAGCAACCGGTCCTTCTCGGCTTCCGCGTAGCGCCGCTCCTCGCCCGCCAGGTTATCCCAGTCCAGCGGCCGGGCCAGGACGCGGCCCCGGCGGTCGCCATCCCGCTCCTGGATCAGCAGGTAGCCAGTGGCGGTCGGGGCGGCGGCCGGCTGCGCCGAAGGGGCCGCGGCGGGCCTGACAATGTGCCGGTCGGGCTCGTGGTCGCCCGCCCCCGTGGGGAAGGCCAGCATCACCACGGGTGCCTCGAGCCCCTTGGCTTTGTGCAGGTTCATCACCCGCACGACCTGCTCGCGGCCCGGCTCGAGCGGCGTTTCCGCGTCCTCGACCTCGAGCGCCGCTTCCAGCGCGGCGACCGCCGCCAGCAGAGAGGTCTCCCCCTGCAGCACGGCGGTGCGCACGGCATCCAGTGCGTAGGTCAGTGCGCCGGCGCGGCTTTCCCCCAGCTCACCCGAGGCGGCGTAGGGCAAGAGCCCCAGGTGGTCCACAATGGCGGCGACGGCGGCATCGGCCGGCTGGCTGCGCGTCCACTGCCAGAACTCGTGCAGCGTGCCGAGCGCCTGCTGGACGGGTGTGCCGGGCGGGGCAGCCGGCGGTACATCGAAGCGGAAGCCGC
>JACQVE010000196.1 GCA_016209965.1 Gemmatimonadota bacterium
CACAATTCCGGCGGGGGCGGAGTCGTAGAGCCAGGCGCCGATGTAGAGCGCGTCGGCGTCGTAGAGGACGCGCACCTCCGTGGGCTGGCTGGCCGGCCGGCCCTCGTAGGGCTCGCGCTGGAGGAAGCCGCCGATCGGCGGAGCTGCAGCCCAGACGGCGTCGTCGAGACGGCCGTCAATCACCGGAGGAGCGGCTGCCAGCGCGGCTTTGGCCAGCCGCGTCCCGCCATTGGGGCTCTGGGCCAGCGCCGGGCAGGCGAGCAGGCCGATTCCGAACCATGCCAGGGTGCAGATGCAGAAGGGCGCCTTCAGGCGCGGCGCCTGGCACCCGCATGCGCTGCGGGCAGGGCCCCGTCTGGCAGGCCCGAGATCACAAGACCGATGCACGCGTGCACTCACGCCTGACCCCAGGGAGATCAACCAGCGTTGCGGGTGCGGACAGCCGGTTGCAGAGTGATGACCCGGCCAGGTGGTCGAGTTCGTAAGTACGGTCATACCGAATGCGATCGTACTTGCGAATTCGACCACTACGCTACGCGCGGCGGCGGCGGCGGGCAAGAACAGCGTCTATCCGCAGGGGGTGCGCGACCCTATTATTTTGCATGGGGAAGGTTCACGCGGGGGAACGAGTGGACGTCTTCGAGGCCATGGGCGGCCGGCGCTCGATCAAGCGCTTCACCCCCCGGCCGGTCAGCCGGGAGGAGATCGAGCGAGCCCTCGAGCGCGCAGTGCAGGCGCCCAACCACCGCATGACGGAGCCCTGGGGCTTCCTGGTCCTGGGGGCGGCAGTGAAGCGGCGCTACGCGGAAGTGCTGGGGCGGCGCAAGGGCAGGAAGGTGGAGGACCCGGCGGCGGCCGCAGCCGTGCGAGAGAAGACGCTCGAGGATGTGATGGCGGTGCCGGCCGTCGTCGCCGTGACCACCCGGCTCGACCCCGATCCCGAGATCCGGGAGGAAGACTACGCCGCCACCTTCATGGCCATCCAGAACATCCTCCTCTCCGCGGCCGCGCTGGGCCTGGGCACCCACCTGCGCACGGGCGCGGTCTTGCAGGATCCCGAGCTGCGCCAGGCGCTCGGCGTGGCGGCGGACCGCCGCGTGGTGGCCTTGATCTACCTGGGCGAGCCAGCCGAAGTCCCGCTGGCCAAACAGCGCACGCCGGCCGTCGAGAAGACGGCCTGGCTGCCATAGCTGAGGAGGCAGTCATGCGGCAGGGATTGTTCGCGATTCTCGGCCTCGTCGCGCTGGCGCTGCTCACTATTGTGGGCGCGCTGGTCTCGGAATGGCGGCAGAAGGGGTGGAAATCTGCGCTGCTCACGCTGGGCGTCATGGCCGCTACACTCCTCGCCTTCACCGGCTTCGTGCGCCTCGTGATTGCGCGCTGAGGCAGCAGGCGGAGACCCGGGGGACGCGCAGAGGATAAGGGGATGCTCAGGCTTCACGAGTATGCCTACCACCGGCCCGCTTCACTGGCCGAGGCGGTGTCCCTGCTCGCCGAACACGGGTCCGCCGCACTGCCCATCGGCGGGGGCACGGACCTGGTGCCCAACATGAAGCACCGGCTGTTCACCCCCCGTCACCTGGTGGCCCTCAAGCAGCTCCCGGAGCTGCACGGGATGGAGGTGCGGGGCGGTGAGCTCTGGATCGGCGCCGCGGAGACGCTTTCGGCCGTGTCGCGCCACCCGCTGGTGCAGCGGCACTTCCCCGCGCTGGCCCGGGCGGCCGGGACGGTGGCGGGGCCGCAGCTCCGCAGCATGGGCACGCTGGGCGGCAACCTCTGCCTGGACACGCGCTGCACGTACTACAACCAGACGCACTTCTGGCGGCAGGCGCTGGGCTTCTGCCTGAAGAAGGAGGGCGACGTCTGCCACGTCACGCGCACGGGCAGGAAATGCGTGGCCGCGCATTCCGCCGACACGCCGCCCGTGCTCATGACCCTGGGCGCGGCCGCCGATCTGGTCTCGACGGGTGGGCAGCGCAGCATGCCGGTCAGCGAGTTCTTCCTTGCCGACGGTGTTTGGAACAGCATGCGTCGGCCGGACGAGGTCGTGACGCGCATCCGCGTCCCGCTGCCGCCGCCCGGACTGCGTACTTCCTTCCAGAAGCTGCGGCAGCGCAACTCGATTGACTTCCCGCTGCTGACGGTGGCCGTGGCCGCAGGGCGGGGGGAAGACAACGTGGTGCAGGCGCTACGCATCGTCGTTTCCGCGCTGGGCGCGCGGCCGCGCTTCATTACCGGGCTCGAGAAAATCGCGCTGGGCCGCCCGCTCACCGCTGAAGTGGCGGAAGCGGCAGCGGAGCGCGCTTTCCAGCAATGCCATCCTCTGACCAACATCATCGTGGACCCGGAGTGGCGCCGGGCCATGGTCCGCGTCTATGTACGGCGGGCGTTGGACGAGGTGCGCCGCGAGTTGCCGTCCGCCGCGTAGTAGTCGAGTTCGCAAGTACGGTCACGCACCGGGGGCGCCGAGCCGCCCCGCTGGCAAGGCGCGCGACTGAGGCGTAGCCTGGTGGCCGGCCTATTGCGGCGCTTGGCCGCCCCGGGCCCCAGGCCGGCCGAGCAGGGGAGGAGGGAATGGGCAGGAGGCGAATCGAACTCGTGTGGCTGGGCGTGGTGGCCGCGACGCTGGGCGCGGCCGCTTGCTCGGCGGACGTGTCCGCGCCTCCCGCCGACTTCTGCGGCAGCGAAGTACTGCAGCTCGAGGTCGGCCAGGTGGCCGATTTCCTCGACGACGCGGGTAGGCTCTGCGTGAGGCTCGCGGCCGCGGGCGAAGGCGCGGCCTACCTGCTCGTGCCGCAGGATGCCCGACGCGTCGAGGGCCCGCCTGTCCCCTTCCGCCTGGTGGGCAGCGCCGAGACACCCACGCCGCTCACAAGCAGGCTGCCCGCCCGCCGGGCCGGCGCGCTTCTCGGCCAGGAGGACCTCGGGCCAGCCGCGGCTGAGTGGGAGGCGCGGCTGCGGCAGCGCGAGGCGAAGCTGTTGAGGCAGCGCGAGCAGGAGCTGGGGCGAATCCGGCCCAGCTCCGTGGCTGCGCCGGCCGCATCGCCGGGGCCGCCCCCCAAGGTAGGCGACGAGCGCGAGTTCCTGGTGCTGACCCGCGAAGACACGGTGACGCGGGTGCGCGCCGTGGTGCGCGCCGTGAGCGAACATGCCGTGGTATACCAGGACGTGCAGGCGGGGAGCGACGGCTTCACGGACGCCGAGATCGCCCTGCTGGCTAGCATCTTCGACGATCCGGTCTACACTGCCGACGTGGCCGCATTCGGCAACCCCTCGGATCTGGATGGCAACGCGCGCATCATCATTCTGCTCACCCCGGCGGTGAACCTGCTGACCAGGCCCGAGGAGAAGGGGTTTATCATCGGCTTTGTCCGGCTGTGCGACCTGCTGAGCTCCACCTTCTGCCCGGAAACCAATCGCGGCGAGATCATGTACCTGCTGGTGCCGGATCCGGATGGCCAATACGGGAAGCGGCACGAGAGCGCAGATCTGCTGCAGCGCGCACTGCCCCCCGCCCTCGCCCACGAGCTGCAGCACCTGATCTCGTTCAATTACCGGCCCCTGCCCTGGGGCGGATTGGCAGCAGACGAGCTCTGGCTCTCTGAGGCCCTGGCCCATGCGGCGGAAGAGCTGGTGGGCCAGGTGGTGGAGGCGCGGGGCGACAGCGTCGCCGCCGCCCGCTTCCGTGCCCAGAACTACCGGCGCGCGCAACTCTTCCTGGAGAACCCCGCGCAGTCCAGCCTGATCTCCCCTGAAGGCGTCGGCACCCTCGAGCAGCGCGGCGCCGCCTGGCTCTTCGTCGAGTACCTGGCCGGCCGCTTCAACCGGAGCGTGCTGGCGAGCCTGACCCGCTATACCGGCAGCGGCGTCGATAACGTGGTCACGCAGACGCACACGCCGTGGAACAGCCTGGTCAACGACTGGGCCGTGGCGCTCTACGCGGACGACGCGCCCGAGCTGCGGGGATCGGGGCTGGGTGGCAGGTACACCTTTGCTGCCATGGATCTGCGCCGTATCATGGCGCCGCTCTCTCCGGGAGGCGTATACCCGCTCCGCCCCGAGATCCAGGGATTCAGCGATTTCAGCGCCCCGGGCGCCTTTGCCGCTACCTCAGCCTGGTACTTCCGCCTCGAGCAGGGCGAGGCCCGAACCACGCTGCGCGTCAGGCTCACTGCCGAAACTGGTTCGGGGTTCCCGCGTAGTGCCCGGCCGCAGCTCGCCGTGCTGCGGCTCCGCTGAGCGCGGGCCCGGCCGCCGCCCGCCGTGCTGCGGCTCCACTGAATCCGGGCCCGGCCGCAGCCCACGCCTACATGTCACAACTACTGTGCTATATCACCAGGGCCTGGGCCTCGCCGGCGGGAGCTGCGAGGGCTGGGCGTTGGGCACAAACAGCGGCTGCCCGAAGCGCGCGACGCCGTAGCGCCCGATCAGCGCCTGCCCTTCCCTGCCCGTGATCCAGGCGGCAAAGGCGCGGGCGCCAGCCAGGTTGCGAGCGCCCGAGACCGGAATAACGCCGTAGGGATTGAACAGGCGCGGGTCGCCTTCCAGCAGCACCTCGAGCAGCAGCGCGTGCTGCAGGGCCAGGTACGTCGCCCGGTCCGTCAGCGTATAAGCCTGCTTCTCGCTGGCAATGCTCAGGACCTCGCCCATCCCCTGACCGGCGTCGCGGTACCACGCCCCCACCGGCTCGAGGCGCGCTGCCTGCCAGAGTTGCCGCTCCTTCTGGTGCGTGCCGCTGGCATCGCCGCGAGAAATGAAGGGCGCGCTCGCGGCCGCAATGCGACGCAGTGCAGCAGCAGCGTCCGCGGCGCCGCGCACCCCGGCAGGATCGGCGGGCGGCCCCACCACCACGAAGTCGTTGTACATGACCTGCCGCCGCTCGAGGCCATACCCCTGGGCGACGAAGGCCGACTCGGCCGCCGGCGCGTGCACCAGCAGGACATCCGCGTCCTGGCGCTTCCCCAGCTCCAGCGCCTGGCCGCTGCCCACGGCAATGACCTTGACGTCGTACTGGGGGTGTGCGCGCTCGAATGCGGGGATCAGCTCGTCGAACAGCCCGGAATCCTCGGTAGAGGTAGTCGAGGCCAGGATAAGCGGCCGCGCCCGCTCGCTCCGGGACGGCGCCTGCGCCCCGGCCGCGTCGCCGGCCGGCGCCAATGCCAGGATGCACAACGCGGCCCGCAGGACGCCTCCGGGCGGGCGCGGTCTGGGCTGGGATCCATTCATTTGCCTGCCTCCTCGCCAAACCGTCCTCCCACCACGGCCAACCGCGGACCCGGTATCCCGCCAATGGAAAATACCGCGTCTACTTCGGCGAGGCCGCCAGCCCGACGTCGGTGTACCACCTGCGCAGCGCACTCTCGCCCTGAGAGTGCTGCGGCTGGCTCCCTAAAGGAGCGGCACCATGCCCAACGTCTTCGTCTCGCCGCCCGGCTACAGTTGGGAGATCCTGGTCTACTTCTTCTTCGGCGGGCTGGCCGGCGGCGCCTACTTGGTGGTCGGCCTGCTGCGGCTGGTGGGCCGGCCGGCGGACCGGCCGCTCACCCGCGTGGGCTGCTACCTGGTCTTTCCGCTCATCAATGTCGCTGCCGTCCTGCTGATCAAGGACCTGGGCCAGCCGGTGCGCTTCTGGCACATGCTCTTCCAGTCCGAGCAGTTCCCCAGGCTGATGCTCAAGTGGTGCTCCCCCATCTCGGTGGGCGCCTGGATCGTGGCGCTCTCGGGCGTCTTCCCGTTGCTCTCCTTTGTGCACGCTGGCGTTGAGGGTGGGATCTGGAAGCTGGACAGGGTGCGCCCACTCACCGCCGCGCTGCACGACCCGGAGCGCGCCCCCGGGGAAGGCGTTCCTCGTGCTGGCCTGCGCCTGGGGACTGCTGCTCGGCAGCTACACCGGCGTGCTGCTGAACGTGACCAACGCGCCCTCCTGGTCGCACGACCCGTTCCTGCCGGTCATGTTCCTGGCCGGCTCCGTGGCCACCGGCGCCGCCGCCGTCTTCCTGATCGCGCAGCTCGCCGGGCGCGGCGATGCGCCGGGGCGCGCCCGCGTGCTGGCGACCGGCACGCTCGCACTCGGCATCGAGGTGCTGGCCGTGGCTGGCGCCGTGCTGGCCGGGATCGGGAGCGGCGCCTCCCCCTTCTTCACCGGCTGGTGGGCCGCACTCTTCTGGCTCTTGGTGCTGCCCGTCGGGCTGCTCGCGCCGCTCTGGGTCCTGTGGATGGCCCAGTTTCGTGGGCGTCACGTGATCCGCAACGCACCCGTCGTGGGCGCGGGACTGCTTCTCCTGGGGGTTTTGCTGCTGCGGATGATCGAGGTGTTCGGCGGGCAGGCGTACTTCAGGCCGTACTAGGTGATGGGGCGATTGGCAGCCGGAGTACAACTCAGAACGAGCCTACCATCTCGACCGTGATCCCTGCCTGGGAACCTAAGACTGGGAACCTAAGATATCTTGCACGTCCTCGGGCATTGCGCGTATGTTCTTCCTGCTCGAGCCAATGAAGTGAAGGGGTTTGGGCTAAGCTCGGCCCACGAGGCCGCATCGGCACCGTCTCCGGCAAGGCGGCCGAATCGCTTGAACGTGGGTGTGCACGCGAACTTCGGGATGGCCGAGCTCGCTTTCATTCCATGCGTCGCCGCGTCACGAAGCGTTTTAGCGCGAATTCCAGCGATCTGGCCGCCATGCGGGGCCTTTCGCATTACCCCGAGCCTCTGCAACTTATCCGACCACATCGCGCAATCCCTGCCGCTCAGGCCAGATGCGAACGTCGCGTTACTCCAAGAGTGTCCGCGAAAAGCGAATACACCAGTTAAGCGTTAGCCGCCAGCGTTCTACCGCTCATGTACGGAGCAACAGCACACGCGGTCTTTACCTCGTCCTTTCTGCTGCTCGTTGGTGTCTCGCCATTACGAGCTCAGGAGGTTCAAGGTGGAGTCGCCGGCGTTGTGGGCCTCGCTGGGATAGGTCTCGAAGTTGATCTGGCACTGCGCCGGGCCGGCGCGTACGGTCGTGTTCAAGTTTCCCTAGACACCGGAACGCGTTTGGCTGGCGCCCGAGTGTATCTCGTGGGCCAAAGAAGTGCCGGCTTCTACATCTCAGGCGCCTGGGCGCAGCTCCGTTGCAACCGGGTTCGCGTCGGTGGCGTCGCAAGTGACTGCGATGGAGCATGGCACACCGCCTGGGCTGCACTAGGCGGCGCTGAAGTGGGCTCCCCCGGGTCGCAATGGTCCGTTTATGTTGATGCCGGACCTTTCCTGAGTGCTCGCGGCGTTCCTGGATTGCGCGATTGGACGTTTGTATTTGGCGCCCGATTCCGTGGCCCCAAAGAATGAACGAACCACGAACAAGCGGCTAACATCGCGTTCACGCTGTCGCCGCTGCGCGGCTCCGGCCCTTCGGGACACCGATCCTCAGCGGCGCTTCGCGCCGCCTCCGGTCGGCGTCGTGAACGCTGGAACGTTTTCCGAAAGCGTCCTACCGAGGCGCGGCTGCCTGTGCCGAGGCTCCTGAGAAATTGGGTAAAAATGGCCAAGCTGTGGTGGCATCAGATCGACGTCGCAGAACCCGAGCGATCGTATAGCGCTCTGCTCGGCGTCGTACAGCTCCAGAGCATTCTGCTCCTTCCGACCTTCATTTATTACGGCGTACGGATTGAAAACCAACTCAAGCGATCACCCGGGGTGGTCGGATATCGCGTGCGAGCAGAGTTCGCTCAGATGAGATTCCTACACCTGTCTGTCTGGACGGATCACGCGGCAATCCGCTCGTTCATTCACGAGCGACCGCATGAGCGCGCGATGAAGACACTTTACGGTCGGTTAGGCCGGACAGAATTTCGATATTGGGAAATCAGCGGGTCCGAGGTCCCGCTAAGCTTTGAAAGCGAGTTGGAGCGTCTCAAGTGATCTCTCGACCAGTACAGAGTAGCCAATCGGCTGCGGGGAGTGGTACGGACGCCTTCGGATAACATCGCGCTGCCGCGTCGCCCGCTGCGCGGCTCCGCCTTCGGAAGCGCGGCGCACTGATAAAGAGATACATTGATAACGAGCGCCGCGCTTCGGCAGCGCTGGTACGTTAGAGTGCGCCGTGAAAGGTGGCGCGTTCTTGCAGGTGAAAGTCCTGCCGAGGCAGTTGGGCGGTTCAGCCTCGTAGCTACGGGTGGGCGGTCTCTGGGTAACTG
>JACQVE010000197.1 GCA_016209965.1 Gemmatimonadota bacterium
TCCTGACCCAGGCGGCCCGTCAGTCGGTAGGCCCAGGGCTCGAGACCGGGCCGGTAATACGCGTCCGCCACACCCCGGACCTGGAAGTACACCACATTGAACCGCGCCGCCGCCGCCCCCTCGAGCAGCACCCGTAGCTCGTCGGCCGTGTGCCAGTCCCAGCGCGTGATCCACAATGCCCGCACTTCTGCAGGGTGCGTGTCCGGCAGCTCCGCCGCGGGCTGGACGGTCACGGACGCCGTGCCCGTGATCCGACCCGCAACCGCCGCGATCTTCGCCGTGCCCGGCCGGACGCCCGCGACCAGACCCGCCGAATCCACTTTCGCTACCAGCGGATCGAGCGAGATCCAGGCGAACCAGGCACCCGCAATGCCGCGGCCCCGCATGTCCGCAGCGGTCGCGGTGAAGCGCACCGTGTCGCCCACCAGCACAGTGTCTGCCGACGGCACCACGCTCACCGCCGCAATCACCGGGCGAGCCGGGTCGGTCGAGCCATCGCACGACACGCCCAGCACCGCCAGAAAGCACAGGACGACCCGGATGCCTCGCACTCTGCGCACCGCAGACGCTCGGGAAACGGGGAAGCGGGGTGCGGCCAGCGCTCAAGTTGCGCCGACTCGCGCTCCCGCGCAACAGCGGCCAAGGCGGGAACAGGCGGCCAAGGCGGGAACAGGCGGCCAAGGCGGGCCAAGGTCAAGCGGGCGGCCAAGGCGGGAAAGCGACCCGGCTGCAGCCGCTGCGCCCGGCTGCAGAATCGCGCGCGGCTCCGCTGTCTGTGCCGCGCGCGCCGTTTCCGGCCGCGTTGCCCGGGGGGGCATCTTGACTCGACACATCGGCCGATATATCGTTATCTCCACGGGCACGGGGAGGTAGCGGTACGGGTGGGCCGTGCTGGGTTCCAGAGTTCGGGGAGGAAAGAGATGAGGGCACGACCGCGCAACTTCGGGTTTGCCGCGTGGAGCGCCTGCTGCGGGCCGGAGTTCCGCTGGCGCTTTTTCGACCGGGGCGACTTGAAGTACGTGATTCTGCGGCTTCTTTCGCGGAAGCCGATGCATGGCTACGAGGTGATGCGAGCGCTGGAGGAGGAGTCGTGCGGCTGCTACCGGGCGAGCCCTGGCTCGGTGTATCCCACGTTGCAGATGCTGGAGGATCAGGGGTACGTGCTGTCGGAGGAGCGGGAGGGGAAGAAGGTGTACCGCATTACCGAGGAGGGGCGGCAGCACCTGGAGGAGAACCGGGACGTGGTGGAGGACATTTTCGAGCGTGTCTCGGATTTCACGGGTCACTTCTTCCGGGCGGACATGCGGGACCTGACCCGTTCCTTCAGCCGACTGGCGCAGGTGACCTTTGAGCGGGCCATGCGCTGGCGCGCCGACGCAGAGGTTTTGGCGCGCATGAAGGAGATCCTGGATCGCGCCGTGCGCGAGATGGAGTCCGCCGGGGGCGGGCCATCGGGGGCAGGGGGCACCGCCTCCGCTGGCTGACACCGGTGAGGAAATGATGCCGTAGGGATCGGGGGAGGCAAGAGGAGCAGGGTTATGGAAGTGCTTGCGTGGTTCCTCATCCTGTGGGGATTCATGGCCGTCTGCGGCCGCTTCGGCTGCGGCCACCATCGAACGAGCTGGCGCTGGCTCGATGAGCCCGAACGCGGGGGCCTTCACCGGGGCCGGCCTCGCGGGCACGCTCGAACGGCACGGCCCGTCTCGGGCTCAGCCGCGGTCCAGCACCTCGAGCCACCCCGGGAAACGCCACTGGAAGCTTTGCAGCGCCGCTTCGTGGCGGACGAGCTGACCGTGGAGCAGTACGAGCAGGAGCTGGACAAGCTGCTGCACCGCGCTTGAGCGTATGCCCATCTTTGGTGGCCGAGCTGCCCGGGGGGGGCGTCCATAAGGTGCAACTGCCCAGAACGGTAGGGGCTATAACCAGGCCTCTCGACCTCCGCCTGTGCACCCTGCTCTCGGCTTGTGTCAGATTCCGGCTGGTCCCAGGAGCTCATTGATCGCTGCCGGGGACAGACGTATCCTTCCGTCCGCCGCGGGATACCCCAACGGTCTCACAAGCATCGCAGCCGGTGAGGCAGAGATGCGTCCTCGAGAAGGCGTCAAGCATCCGCCGCCCGCTGAAGCTGCCCTCGGAAAGGGCTTTGACGACGCTGCTTCCCTGGATCAACTCATGTCGGGAGGTGAGCCGTCGGTGGCAGCAAAGCGGCTGGCCAAGCGCACCGCCTGGGCCAACGGCGCCGCGCCTTGTGAAACGGTGCATCGAATCTACGTAGGGGATGCTCGCCACATGGAGGAGATCGGCGAGGAACAGGTGCACCTTGCCGTTACCTCGCCCCCCTACTTCAACCTCGTCGAGTATGAGGATCAGAACGGGGCTGACGCGCAGCTCGGCGCTGCTAGCGATTATCACGCTTTTCTGGATCAGCTCGATCGCGTTTGGCGCCGCGTCTACCAGTTGCTCCTGCCCGGCGGCCGGATGTGCGTGGTGGTGGGCGACGTTTGCCTCTCCCGGCGCCAGGCCGGACGGCACCACGTTCTCCCCCTTCACGCCGACATCTCGGCAAGAGCGCGTAAGATCGGTTTCGACTACCTGACGCCGATACTCTGGTATAAGATCGCCAACATGGCTACCGAGGTTGCTGGCTCGTCCCGCTTCCTGGGCAAGCCGTACGAGCCTAACGCCGTCATCAAGAATGACATTGAGTACATTCTGCTCCTGAGAAAGCCCGGGAGCTATCGCAAGCCAACCAGGGTGCAGCGCGCCCTGAGCCTTCTCGAGCCGGACGAGCATAGCCAGTGGTTCCGATCCGTGTGGGACGACGTGCCGGGGGAAAGCCGCCTGCACGGGCATCCGGCGCCATTCCCGCAACACCTCGCCTACCGCCTCATCAGGATGTTCAGCTTTGTTGGCGACACGGTGCTGGACCCCTTCTGGGGAACCGGCTCGACCACGCTCGCGGCTGTCGAGGCTGCGCGCTCTAGCATCGGCTACGAGATCGAGCCGAAATACATCCAGATCGGCCGCGAGCGGTTAGCGCAGCTCGACGCCTCGGCCGTTCCAGCGCGCCTGGTGTTCGCAGGCGCCAGCGTGAGATGAACGGCCCCGCGGCGCTGGTCGAACACCTCGCCAGGTACAACTATCACCCGCGCTCCGACGCTCACAGCAACGCGACTTGCCGCGGCATCCTGGAGGACCTTCTCGCGGACCAGCCCATCAGCGCGCTGCCGGACTTGCGGCCGCCAGCCGGCGGGTGAGATTCTTGGGACGCTTGTCCGTAGCCTGCAGACACCCCAGAAGGAGGCGACTCGAATGCGTTCACTCATGACCGGAGTCGCGGCGGCCGGGCTGATGCTGGTCGCGATTCAGGCCGCGCCCGCGCAGGAGGCGCCAGCGGCCAAAGCGGCGGCGGTGCACTGCACACCCAGTGGGCGCATGGCGCTCGAGGGGCGGCGGAGCCCCTATGATTCAACCAGCGTCGTGATCGGTAAGACCGAGGCGAAGGTGTGCTACGG
The DNA here is from genome assembly GCA_016209965.1 of Gemmatimonadota bacterium. Classification (NCBI taxonomy): domain Bacteria; kingdom Pseudomonadati; phylum Gemmatimonadota; species Gemmatimonadota bacterium. Next base: position 3,516 of record JACQVE010000197.1, read on the forward strand.
ACGGCCGTCGGCCCGAGGCCGCATCATGATCGGAGGCGCAGCCGTGCCCTACGGCAAGTTGTGGCGCACGGGCGCGAATGAACCGACCATCATTCACCTCCCGGTCGCGGCCGAGATCGCGGGCATCGCGGTGCAGCCCGGCTCCTACTCGCTCTACACCGTACCCGGCGAGGCGGAGTGGGTGGTGATAGTGAACCGTTCCACTTCGCAGTGGGGGCACGAGAGCAACTACACACCCGAGGTGCAGGCCCAGGAGGTGGGCCGGGCCAGGGTGAAGAGTGAGCGGCTCGACGGGCACGTGGAGACCTTCACCATCACTGCTGCGCCTGCGGGCAAGGACCGCAGCGAGGTGGTGCTGGAGTGGGAGCGCACCCGGGTCAGGATCCCGGTGCAGCGCAAGGGCGGGTGACGCAGCGGTTCCCCGGCGCCAACGGCTGGTCCAGAAAGGGGCAGCCCAGAATTTTGGTCAGCCCGAGGTCGCCGTCGGGAGCGTTCTTATAATAGCCGTCCAACCTCTTCGTGGCCGAGTCTTTATGCCTTGCCTTACTCAGGCCTTGTCACTTTGCCTTTCTTGGGCCGTGACCCGGCGCCACGCCTGTGCCGCGAGGACTGCTTGCGTGCTTGCCGCCGGTATTCCGCTGCCGCATCCTGGTCGCCTTTGAGCTCGGACACATCGGCGAGGTTCGCGAGGTCTGCTGCCTCCCCCTGCCGGTCGCCGATCTCGCGGTGGAGGGCCAGCGCCTCGCGGTGGTAGCGCGCGGCCTCGTCCAGCTCCCCCTTGACCCGGTAGACGATCCCCAGGTTGCCGAGCTGGTTCGCCTCGCCCTGCCGGTTGCCGATCTCGCGGTGGAGGGCCAGGGCCTCGCGGTGGTAGCGCGCGGCCTCGTCCAGCTCCCCCTTGACCTGGTAGACGA
>JACQVE010000198.1 GCA_016209965.1 Gemmatimonadota bacterium
CCCTGGTTCAGGTTGCGGCACACCGTGAGCGCCTTGAGGAACATCTCGGGCATGAGCACGGCGGGGCCCAGGTTCAGCACCACCCCGCCGCCGTCCAGCGTCTCCGGCGCCGCGCTCAGCCGCCGGAAATCGAGGTGGCCGGTCTGGCCAATGGCCGCGCCGTCCGCGGCCGGGTGCTGGTGGATGATGTCCGCGCCCACGGCCGCGTGCACGGTGAAGGGCACGCCCAGCCGCCGCGCGGCCAGAGCAGCGAGAGCTCGGGGTAGGCAACGTCGTTCGCGATTCCATTTCCCGCGCCCGCAGACCCGTCCGAGGGCTTGGCCTGAACCCGACCCTGCGCGTGCGCTGGCCGGACATCGCCGTCGTCTCCCTTTACGGCTCCGGGATGCCCAGGTCGCGGCAAATCTTGCGGGCGAGCAAGTCATCGATCTCGGTGTGCCGCGGGACGGCGCTCCGGCGCCCATTCGCCGGATTCCCCCACCACGAGTGCTTGGCGCCCTCACGAACGAGAACGCACCCGTGGGCTCTCAGGTGCGCAACAAGCGCGTGCCGTTTCACGCTGCTACGTTGATCCTGACCTCCTCGTACGGCTCCCCCTCGACGGCGGCGAGCGCATCGGCGCGGTTCATGTCCAGCGCCTCCTGGAGCGCCGAGCGGAGATTGTGCAGGAGTTCATCCCGCGTTTCGCCCTGAGAATTGACGCCCGGGATCTCTTCAATCCAGCCAATCCACCATTTGCCGCGCTGCCGCACAACCGCCGTGTAGTTCGTAGCCATTTGAACTCCTTTTCGATCGAGGCGCGGTGGGAGATAATAGTCTAACCCGCGAAGAGCGAAACAGGAGGGTCACCCCCGCTGCGGCTTCCTCGCCGATCTCGTGCGCACGTGGTCACCGCTTGTCTAGGCGCCGTCGCCGAGAAATCCCCATCCTCACTTTGGACTCGGACATCAAAGCGGTGGACCGGCCCGTTCCTACTCCGGTCGCTCTCCCCAGCCGGCCGCTTGCCTCGTGAGCCATGCGCACTCCTCGAGGCCGAGGCGGATAGTTTCCTGAATCTCCTGCTCCGTAAGAGGCACGAGAACCCGAAGAGGGAACGCGGAGAGGATCGGGCGGCCAAGACCGCGCTGTAGCGCTTGACCGAGCAGCGGGGGGTTAAGCCCCGGGTCGCATGCCTCCAGGTCGGCTGCGTGGGCGACAAAGCGTCGGCGGCGCTCCGCCTCGGTGGGCGGCGGCTCGCCCGGGCCCCAGCGGCCCAGGAAACAGTGGAGGTCGATATAGTCGCGTGGCTCGTAGCGGTCACAGAGCGCGTGCAGCTTGCCCGCGCAGACGTCGCGGTACGAGGCAACAGGCACCCCCTCACGCGTCGGATTCGGCGGCTCGAGCTGGAAGGGAGAGGCTCGGCCAAGCTCGATTCTGGCTGACTCACCCTCCTCGGGCGCGGGGCGGTCGGAAACCAGGAACTCCGTGAAGCCTCGGCTCGCGGGGCCCTCACGGGTGATGTGGAGCCCGGCGGCGCGGATCCGGTCCTTTACGAGAGCCCCGAAATCGCGCGCGTCCATGCCCGGCCCCCCGAAGAAGTCAAGGTCCTGCGACTGGCGGTGTTCGAGGTAATAGGCTGCGAGCGCAGTCCCGCCCTCGAGCCGGAGGTCGAGGTGGCCGTACTCGCGTTCCGCATCGGCCACAACCCCGATCAGCCGCGCGTGGAGTTGCGTCATGACGAGCGGGCTTGCGGCGAGGGGGTCTCGCTGAGGCACGGTTACCCGGCCGCACTATTCCGGGCGCCGGTGCGCTCGGCGACGCCGCCCAGAACCAGCCTCCAGAAGGCCCGAGTATGCTCGGGGATCTGGAGCGAGTCCAGCTGCTGGCGCAAGGCGTCGGGCGAGACGAGTCTGCCGATGGTCCGGGGGTCGGCGCGGGTGAGCAGACGCCCCAACGTGACCGGACTGCTCAGATCGATCGGCTGGTCTGGTCGCGCGTCCCAGAACAGGTGGGGCAGGTCGCCGTAACGGAGACCGCCTGCGTTATCGGTGTCCTGCACGCTAGCACGCCTCGCTCTTGCAGTTGGTGCCAACCGATACCATACGCGGTTGCCACAGCTGTGACAAACCTCGCCTGATGGCGAACACGCAGGGAAACTCGTCCAAAGAGGGCGCGCGATCGCCCTGTCCCGGCGTCGCCGCGCGGCCACGCCGAGCCCCCGCGTCCCTGGGTCTTTGCGTCTCCGCGTCAGGATGCGGGAGCGGTCCGGCCGGCCAGCTCCTCCACCACCGCCCAGGCCAGCAGCGGCACCATGATCTCGTGGTGGCCGGTGATGTGGTAGCCGCGGCCGCCGCCCGTGCGCGTGGGCCGCTCGACCACGTTGACCTGCGGCCGGTAGTGGCGCAGCATGTCGAAGTCGGCGGCCAGGAAGCCCTGCGGCCGGCCCTGGTTGAGGTTGCGGCACACGGTGAGCGCCTTGAGGAACACCTCGGGCATGAGCACGGCGGAGCCCAGGTTCAGCACCACGCCGCCGCCGTCCAGCGACTCGAGCGCCGCCGCCAGCCGCCGGAAATCCAGGTGGCTGGTCTGGCCGATGGCGGCGCCGTCCGCGGCCGGGTGCTGGTGTATGATGTCCGCGCCCACGGCCGCGTGCACGGTGAAGGACACCCCCAGCCGCCGTGCGGCCAGGAGCAGCGAGAGCTCGGGGTAGGCGACGTCGCCCCGCGCCTCCAGCGCCCGCGCCAGCGCTTCGCCCATGCCCCACCCCGCGCGCGCGCCGGCCCGGATCGCCTCGTTCATCTCGCGCCCCGTCTCCTCCGCCATGCCGAAGCTGCCGTCGGCCAGGCCGGCGGCCACGTCTTCACTGGTGCCGCCCCACCGGGCCAGCTCGTAGTCGTGGATCACGGCCGAGCCATTCGAGGCCAGGTGCGTGACCACGCGCCGCTGCAGGAGGTCGATCAACACGGGGGCGAGCCCGGTCTTGACCACGTGCCCGCCCATCATGCAGACCACGCCGCGCCCGCCGCGCGCCGCGCCGGCCACTGCCTGGACAATGGCGCGGAAGCTCCGCGCCTCCAGGATGTCGGGCAGCGAATCCAGGAAAGTGCGGAACGGCTGGCCCGCGGCCGGCGGCCGGGCCAGCTCGTGAGCCTGGACTTTGTTGGGACGGGCCGATACCGGCGTGGTCCGGACCCGGGAAAGGTCGGCGTCCGGCGGCCGCCGCTCGCTCAAGGCGCCGAGGGGGGAGGCGACCCGGGGAGCGCGGTCGTCCCGGGGGGCGCGGGCGGCGAAGGCGGGAAGAGCGGCGAGAGCTTGGCGCCCGGCTGGTACGAGTCCAGATAGAGGTTGAGCGACCCGATCACCGGGACGTGCGACTTGAGCTGCACGACCAGGCGCTGCTCGTCATCGGTGAAGTAGATTTCGGCGCGGCCGCCCTTGCCGAACAGGCCGTCCGTCTGGATGATGGGCTGGACGACAATGGTTTCGAAGGTGCCGGCCGGCACCTTCACCACCTCCTTACGCAACACCTTCACGACCACCGGGTTGCCGTCCGCCTTGAAATAACGATGGAACGTATAGGTCTGCCCCACTTCGAGGGGCAGGGTGCGCACGAAGTAGATGAACGAGACGTCATCCAGGGGCCGCTCCGTGGCCAGTGCTCCCGACTCGTCCTTGTCCAGCCGCCGCCACAACATCTCGTGGGGAAAGAAGTCCAGGGTGCGGTGCCGCTCGTAGCGGAACTCCTTCTGGTCCTGTCGGAACCGGTGGGACTGGAGGCGTGAGACGTCGAGCCAGGACTGCAGCCGGTCATCCACCTTGGCGAAGAGGATCCCGCCCTTCAGGTCGAAGCGCAGGTGGTACGCCGGGGAGCCCCGTACGTCTTCGACACCGACCACTTCCATGGAGCCCTTCCCCACCTCGCCGAAGATGCCCAGCGTGAGCTTGTAATCGAGCCGCTCGCCCGGGCCGAACGGAACCGCGGCCACGGCGACCCCGGCGCTGACGTGGCCGTTCTGAGCCAGCACGCCGCTGCTGCCGGCCAGCAGCATGGCCAGCGCAAGGGCGAGCACACGGCCGTTCTGCCGCTTGAGCCGCGCGAGCTGCAGCCCCGTGGTCCAGGCGCGGAAGCGCGTGCCCCGGCGCCGCCGGTCGTAGCGCAGCAGCACGGTCGCCTCGTCCATCCGCCGCGCAAACGGCCGCACGGCCTGCAGCAGCTCGAGGTTCGCGGCCCACCCCTCGGATCTGAGCAGGGGCGCGCCGTCCAGCGCCCCGATCGCCTTCTTCACACAAAACACGCGGTAGGCGCGGAACCCCGAAATGGGATCCGTCACCGGTCCCGGCCAGTCGATTCGCGGCAGAAGATAGCCGAACAGGCGGCGCGCCCACTGCACGGCGCGCGGCGCGTGCGCCGCATCCAGCCGCCCTGAGCTCGTCACTACGTCCGCCCCCGCCTCGATGCGCTTGACCAGCGCCGGCACCTCCTCCGGCTCCTCCGTGAAATCGGCCTGCAGCGTAACGATCACATCCCGCCGCGGGTAGACCGAGCGCCGCACCGCCTCGCGCAACAGTTCCTCCAGCGACGCGGCATAACCCCGCCGCTGCGTGTGCCGGAACACGGTGAGCGGAAGCACCCGACAGTAGGGGTCGAGGATCTCCGAGGTGGCGTCCGTGGAAGCGTCGTCAACCACGAGCATCTGATAGTCCCGCGGAAACTCGGTCATCACCTGCCGCAACTTCCACAGCAGGACGCCGATCGTGCGCTCTTCGTCGTACGACGGTATGCAGATATAAATCACGGTCGCGTAGTGTCGCTCGCTGTGACCCGGCCGCCGATCCCGCTCCCGTTCCCGCTCCCGAACCCCACTCGCTTCCGATCCCGCGTCCGAAGCCGAGTACGCCTTATTCCCTGCATCACCGCGGCCCCGTGTCCCCGTGTCCCCCAGTCCGGGCGGGGAGTGGGGGCCGCGGCTACGCCTCCCTAATACCGGCGCCCCCATGGGGCGGTTCCTCCGCCGGCCGCGTCTTCCAGCGCCGGTGATGCCAGAAATATTGCTCCGGCGCGGCCCGCACGGCCTGTTCCAGCCGCGCCGTGTACGCCGCCGTCAGCCGGAGGACGACGTCGTCGACCTCGCCCTCGCGCGATACCACGACCTCCTCGAGCAGCCCCCGGTAGCTGCGGCCGGGCGCGCGCAGCGAGTAGCCGAGGAAGAGAGGCGCACGCGCCCGCAACGCCAGCACTGCCGGCCCGCGGTGCGTCGAGGCCGGCCGGCCGAAGAAGGGGACGAGGAGACCGGCGCGCCGTGCGTCCTGATCCGCCACGAAGGCCACAACTCGGCCGGCGCGCAACGCGGCCAGACCCTGGCGGGCGGCATGGGCGCGCTCGATCACGTGCATCCCCAGCCGCTCCCG
>JACQVE010000199.1 GCA_016209965.1 Gemmatimonadota bacterium
AACTCTTCCGGCCAGCAGCCGGTCAACTGGTGAAAAACTTGCCGGTAGCGGCGCGCCGTGGTCTGCACCACGTCTGGCGGCAGCTCCGGTACCGGCGCGGCGCCGTTCCATCGGCCATCTGACCTGAGGCGTTCCAGGTAGTCTCGCACGGGCTGCTTGTCCAGCGAGGGCTGGGGCCGGCCGGGCGAGTAGCTCCGGCGCGGCCAGAACCGGGACGAATCGGGCGTCAGCACCTCATCGATCAGCAGCGCCGTGCCGTCGGGCAGCACACCGAACTCGAACTTCGTGTCGGCAATGATGATGCCTGCCGCCTCCGCGCGCTCGCGCCCCTGGGCGTAGAGGGCGAGGCTGCGCCGGCGCAGCCCGGCAGCCAGTTCCGGCCCGAACTGCGCCTCGACACGCCCGTACGGGATGTTCTCGTCATGCCCGTGGGCGGCCTTGGTGGCGGGTGAGAGGACAGCGGGCTCGAGCGCCTGACTCTCGACTAGTCCGGGCGGCAGCGGCTCGCCCGCCAGGCTGCCGCTGCGGCGGTACTCCCTCCACGCCGAGCCGGAGATATAGCCGCGCACGACCCACTCGATGGGGAGCGGCCTGGTCCGTCGCACCAGCATCGAGCGGCGGGTCCAGACCTCCCGCGAGTCCTGCAGGGCGGGCACCTGGGCGGTGATCACGTCGGGATCGACCGACAGCAGATGGTGAGGCTCCGCCTCCTCGAGCTGCGCCAGCCACCACGCCGTGAGCTGCGTTAGCACCTCCCCCTTTCCGGGGACGGGCGGGCTGAGCACGAAGTCCAGGGCGCTGATCCGATCCGTTGCCACCAGCAGCAGGCGGTCCTCCCCCACGGCGTAGACGTCGCGCACCTTCCCGCGCGCGAGGAGGGGGAGGGGCAGCTCTGTCCGCTCGAGGGAAGTCGGGCGGATATCCCGAGCGTCCGCGTGTCTGGACTGATCCTGCTTGGGTCCCAAGAGCTGTGACGATCGAGATTCGTCGCTTCCCATGTCCTTAATGGTTCGTCGCGGGAGCCCTAACTCGGCGGCCGCGGTGGCGGCACCATCGGGCCGTGGCGCGCGAGGAGCGGCTGGACGTGCTCCTTCAGGAACTCGTCCACCTGGGCCGGCGCGCGGCCCACGTGGCGCGCGGGATCCAGCATGTCCACCATGTCGTCGCGGGACAAGGCGAATGCCTCGTCTGCCGCGATGCGCTCGAACAGGTCGTTCTCTGCGCCCTCCTCTTTCATCCGTTCCGCCGCCGCGTGGGCGTGGCGCCGCAGCCGCTCGTGCAGCGCTTGCCGGTCGCCGCCGGCCTTTACCGCCCGCATGAGGATCCACTCGCTGGCCAGGAAGGGCAGCTCTTCGAGCAGCCGGCGCCGGATCACTGCGGGCCGGACGGCGAGTCCCCCGGCGACGTCGTACATCAGCAGCAAGATCGCGTCCGTGGCCAGGTACGCTTGCGGGATCGCGATGCGGCGGTTGGCCGAGTCGTCCAGCGTGCGCTCGAGCCACTGGGACGCGGCGGTGTAGGCCGGGTCGAGCGAAAGTGCAATAACATGACGCGCCAGACCGACCATGCGCTCGGCGCGCATGGGGTTCCGCTTGTAGGGCATGGCCGAGGAGCCGACCTGCTCGGCCTCGAAAGGCTCCTCGACCTCCTGCAAATGCTGCAGCAGCCGCACGTCGTGGCCGAACTTGGATGCGGAGGCCGCGATCCCGGCCAGCGTGGCCAGGAACGCGAAGTCAGTCTTGCGCGGGTACGTCTGCCCCGTGACGGCGTAGAGCCGTTCGAAGCCGAGCTTCCCGGCCAGGCGGCGGTTCAGCTCGAGCACCCGGGCATGGTCGCCGCCGAAGAGCTCGAGGAACGACGCCTCCGTGCCCGTCGCGCCGCGCGCGCCGCGGAAGCGGAGTGTGGCCAGGCGGTGCTCGACCTCTTCGACGTCCAGCAGCAGGTCCTGCAGCCACAAAGTGGCGCGCTTCCCGACCGTAGTGGGCTGCGCGGGCTGAAAGTGGGTGTAGCCCAACGCGGGCAAGTCTCGGTAGCGGCGGGCGAACGCCGCCAGGGCGGCCACGCACGCCAGCAGGCGCTCGAGCAGCAGTCGCAGCGCATCGCGGTGCTGGAGCAGCTCCGTGTTATCCGTGACGTAGGCGCTGGTCGCGCCCAGGTGAATGATGCCGCGGGCTGCGGGGGCGGCCTGGGCAAAGAGATGGATGTGGGCCATCACGTCGTGCCGCAGCCGCCGCTCGAGCTGGGCCGCGCGTTCGAGGTCCAGGTCATCGAGGTGAGCGCGCATCTGCTCGAGCGCCGGCTGCGGGATGGGCAGGCCGAGCTCGTACTGCGCCTCCGCCAGGGCCAGCCACAAGCGCCGCCAGGTGCCGAACTTGTAGGCGGGCGAGAAGATGCGGCTCATCTCGGGCGAGGCGTAGCGCTCGAGCAGGGGGTCGCGGTAGGCGGATAGCAGAGGGGCGACGTCGTCGGTGACGGCCGCCGCGCTTTCCCGATCCGGTTCCGGGTCCGTGCGACGTCCGACTTTGCCTGCGCGCGGTTCGCTCACGTGGTCAGCCGCTGACGTAGAAGGAGGTCGACCCGATCTGGCCGCGGCGCTCGAAGAACACGCGCACCGGGCCGCGGCCGGCCAGCCGCCGCATCAGCGCGGCCGCCTCCTCCGCTGTGCGGATAGGCTGCCGGTTGACCTGCAGGATCAGGTCACCCGGGCGAAGTCCCAGCTCACGGGCCGCGCCGGAGAGCGAGACAATGAGGGCGCCCTGTTCGGCGGAGAGGCCGCGTTCGGCGCGGATGGCCGGCGTCAGCGTCACGAGCTCGAAATCGGCGAGGGCGCGGATCCGCTCTGCGGTGAGGGAGGGCAGGTCGGCGGGCCGGACGCGCACGGTGCGATCCTCGGCATCCTCGCCCACAGTAAGTTCGAGGGGCTGGCCCACCTCCGCGTCCAGCAGCCTGGCCTCCCAGTCCAGCGGTGTGCGTACCATACGGCCGGCCACGGCGCGCAGGCCCATCCCGGCGCGAAGCCCGGCCGCGGCCGCGGGCGAGCCGGGCGCCACGTGGGCGATCCGCACGCGGCGCCGGCGGCCGCCGCCGTTCGCGTCCGTCGCTTCGACCTCCATGCCCACCCAGGCGCGCCGCACGCGCCCGTCATCCAGCAGATCCATGGCGATGCGCCGGGCCCGGTTGATGGGGATGGCGAAGCCCAAGCCCTCGCTGCCGCCGCTCTTCGAGATGATGGACGAGTTGACGCCCACCACCTCACCCAGGGCATTGACCAGCGGGCCGCCTGAGTTGCCGGGGTTGATGGAGGCGTCCGTCTGGATCATGTCCAGGTAGAACCCCCGATCACCCTCGCCCGCCGGGATGATGTTGCGGCCCACGCCGCTTACCACGCCGGCCGTGACCGTGGGCTCCGGGTTGGACAGCAAATAGCCGAAGGGGTTGCCAATGGCGAGAACCCACTCGCCGATCACCAGATCGTCCGAGTCGCCCAGGGGCGCGAGCGGGAGCGGGGCGTCACCGCGGCCGGCACCGCGCACGCGCAGCAGCGCGAGGTCGGTGACTTCGTCCGTGCCCAGCACCTCTGCCTCATACTCGCGCCCATCCGCGAGCGTCACGACCACACGGTCTGCGGCGCGCACCACGTGCTCGTTTGTCAGGACCAGGCCATCCTCCCTGATCACGAAGCCGGAGCCCAGCCCGGTGACCTCCCGCTCGTAGCCTGGCGGCACGAAGAAGCGCTCCCACAGGGAACTGGGCTGCACCGCTTCGCGGCGCACGGCGTTCACGCTGACCACGGCTGCGGCCACGCGGTTAGCCGCCAGGACAATGGCCGTGCGCCGCGAGGCGTCCACCTCGGCCTGCGCCGCCGCGGCCGCCGCTCCGCGCGGGGGCGGGGCGGCAGGCTGGCGGCCCGCCGGAGCCTGTGCCGCCCACCCGGCCGGCTCGAGGGCGGGGGAGGCGGGGGAGGCGTCGCGCCTGCGATTCACCACGATGGCGGAGGCCACGCCGGCCAGCGCGAGGATCCAGCCCAGGGCAGCAACGGAACGGCGGAGGCGCATCACACTGCGCCCTGCTCCTGCGAGAGCCTGGCCCAGTCGCTGAGGAACGCTTCCAGCCCCTTATCGGTCAGCGGATGCTGCAAGAGCTGGTACAGCACCTTAGGCGGCAGCGTGGCGATGTGGGCGCCCGCGAGCGCGGCCTCGACCACGTGCTGCGGATGGCGCACCGAGGCTACCAGGACCTCGGTCTCGAAGGCGTAGTTGCGGTAGATCTGCAGGATCTGGCGCACCAGCGCCATGCCGTCACAGGAGACGTCATCCACGCGGCCGACAAACGGGGAGATGAAGGTTGCACCCGCTTTTGCGGCCAGCAGCGCCTGCGAGGGTGAGAAGCAGAGCGTGACGTTGACGCGGATGCCGTCGCTGCGCAGACGGCGGCAGGCGCGCAGCCCCTGCTCCGTAAGTGGCGTCTTCACGACAATGTTGTCGGCAATACGCGCCAGTTCCCGGCCCTCGCGCACCATCTCGTCGGACTGCAGGGAGACGACCTCGGCGCTGATGGGGCCGTCCACCAGCCGGCAGATCGCAGCCAGGATCTCGCGGGGGTCCCCACGCTGGCCGGCCGCCTTCGAGAGCAGCGACGGGTTGGTGGTGATGCCGTCGATGAGCCCGGCCTCGGCAGCGCGCCGGATCTCCGCCAGGTCAGCAGTGTCAAGGAAGATCTTCATGGGCTTGTTCCTCCGCCCCGAGCTCGGGGCGCGCGTAATACACCCGGATCAGAAAAAGTCCCTCGGGCGGTGCCGGCGGCGACGTCTCGAGGCCCCGCTCCCCCGCCAGCAGCCGGGCAATGTCTTCCGGCGGCCGGCGCGCCCGCGCCGCGTCCACCATGGTACCCACCAGGTATCTTACCATGTGGTGCAGGAAACGGTTCGCCGTGATATGGAAAACCGCGCGCCCCTCCGCTTCCGTCCAGCGGCCGGCGTACACCGTGCAGCGGCAGCCGCGCTCCGGCTGGCCGGCCCTGGCAAAGGCGCGGAACGAATGCTCGCCTTCCAGCGCGGCCGCGGCCTGGTTCAGGGCGCCGGTTTCCAGCGGCTCGGCGAGCGGCCAGCACCAGCGCCGCCGGAAAGGCGAGCGGGCGCTCTCGCTGGTGCCTACCTGATAGGCGTAGGCTCGCGCCAGCGCATGGTAGCGGGCATGAAACGAGAGCGCGACCTCCTCGGCCGCCGCCACCCAGATGTCCTCGGGCAGGATCGCATTCAGCGCGCGCCGCAACCTCTCCGGCTCCCACTTGCCCGGCACCAGGGCGGAGGCCACCTGGCCGATGGCATGCACGCCTCGATCGGTCCGGCCCGCGCCCAGGACCGTCGTCGGCCGGTCGGCGAGTCGTGAGAGCGCCGCCTCGAGCTCCGACTGCACGGTGCGCGCGTGCGGCTGCACCTGCCAGCCGGCGAAGCCCGCACCATCGTAGTGGAGCGTCAGCTTCACGCGTTGCTCGGAGGGGGACGTCACGCCGGGGAAAGGTAGGACCGGGTGAGGCAGTGTCAAGCGACCGCGCGGGCCCTGCGGGGCTCTCCCTCACGGCCTATGCCGCCCCCCGCCCGTCCCCCACCCGAATTGACATAATCGCCTTTCGTGCAATAGCTTATGCGTTTGAACCCCAGCCCGGAGCAGCAGCTATGACTGGCGGACCACGGTCGCTCGAGGCTTCGCCGCTCGGCGCCCTGATCGGCAAGCTTGCCTCGCGACACGACCTGAGCGCGGCAGAAGCGGAGGCCGCGTTCACCGCGGTCATGGAGGGGCGCGCTTCCCCAGTGCAGATCGCGGCCCTGCTCGTGGCCTTGCGCACCAAGGGTGAGACGGCGGCTGAGGTCGCAGGCGGCGTGCGGGCGCTGCGCCGGGCCATGATCCCCGTCGCCGTGCCGGACGGGCCGCCGCTCGTCGATACCTGCGGCACGGGCGGCGGGCAAGTGAGGACCTTCAACATCTCGACCGCCGCCGCGCTGGTGGCGGCGGGCGCCGGTGCCCGCATCGCCAAGCACGGGAACCGCTCCTTCACCTCCCGCTGCGGCAGTGCGGATGTACTCGAGGCGCTGGGCGTGCCCCTCGAGCTCTCGCCCGCCGGAATGGCCGAAGTCCTCGAGCGCGCAGGCATGGTCTTCATGTTCGCGCCGCTGCTGCACCCGGCCATGCGCCACGCGGGGCCGGTGCGCCGGGAGCTGGGCGTCCCCACGATCCTGAATCTGCTCGGACCGCTCACCAATCCGGCAGGCGCGCGCCGGCAACTCGTGGGCGTGCCGGATCCGGGACAGCTCGAACTCCTCGGTGGCGCGCTTGCCGAGCTGGGCCACCAGCGCGCACTCGTCGTGCACGGCGAGCCGGGTTTGGATGAGCTGAGTCCGGTCGGGCTTACCCATGTCCTCGAACTTCGCGATGGACAGCTCGACCGCTACACCCTCGACCCTGAGAAAGCGTTCGGCTGGCGAGAACTCGAACCCGCCGCGCTGGCGGGCGGCGAGCCCGCCGAGAACGCTCGAACCATCGAGGGCGTACTGGCCGGCCAGGTGGGCGGCGCCGCCCGGGCGGCCGTGGCGCTCAACGCGGGCGCCGCATTGTACCTGGCGGATGTGGCGCCATCCCTGGCTGATGGGGTCGCGGAAGCGGAACGGGCGCTCGACGGAGGCGCAGGGTGGACGGCGCTCGAACGGCTGCGGCAGGCCGCACAGCGGGCCGCCGCAGCGGCCCGCCAGGGCTAGGGCTGGGGCTGGGGCTGGGCGGGCGCTACGTGGTCGAGGCGCGATCTGCGGGCGCAGCCGCCGGCTCGGCGGGCTGGTCGGTTGAGGTGGTGGGGTGCGGCGCCGGGCGCCGGGGTGCCGGCGAGACTACCGCCCGCAGCGTCCACGGGCCGCGGATCGGCGCGAGCCAGCGGCGCAGCAGCAGCAATGCCGTGCCGCGCGCGGTGCGCCGGCCGATCAGGAAGACGTGGTCCCGAGCCGTCAGTACCTCCGGATCACGCCCACCACAACTCCCTGGACCTGGATGCGATGGGAACGGTAATACAGTGGCGGCATGGTCGAATTCGCCGGCT
>JACQVE010000200.1 GCA_016209965.1 Gemmatimonadota bacterium
AAGAAGCTGCTGGAGGCGTTTTAGCCGATCTTCCGTCACGTGCGAGAGGCGGCGTCCCCGCACGGCGGCGGAACAGTTGTTGCCCCGGGGTAGTCCCGGAGTGCGCCGTGCCGCGGCCTCGGAGCCGGCCGCGGCCCGGGGCCATTCTTGCCGAAATGATGGTGCGCGGCGACAGTGCCCAGGTCGCCCGAGCCAGCCGGTTGCTCCTCATCGGGGCCGTGTTCACCGGGGGCGGCCTGTTGCTCGGCGCCGATACTGTGTCTGTCCTGCTGGAGTAGGCCCGCCCTTTCGGGTTGCAAGCGCCGTTCAAGCCGAGCCCAGGATCTCCGCCACTGACCAGCTCTGCTGCGGGAACGTCAGCGGCGACAGCCGCGCAGAGCCGGACATGGCGCGCGCCGAGGCGTAGCCTGCCCGCCCAGGGCCCCTGTGGATGACGATCTCGTCGCGCGTGAGGTCGACCACCCAGTATTCCGTGATGCCCGCCCTGGCGTACAGCCGTGCTTTCTTGTCGAGATCGAACCGTATCGACGTGTCCCCGACCTCGACCACCAGCAGGACCTCGGTAGGCCCTGGATGAGCGCGCTCGTAGAAGTCTTCCCGGTATACTACGATGGCAAGATCGGGTTGCGGCTCGGAGATCGCGCTGAGATGGACCGGAAGCTGAACTCGAACGATCGCGCGCATGCCGACGGCTCCCGCGAACAGCCGATCCAGGCGCGATAGAACTGCCGCGTGCGGGCTGCCGATCGGCGCCATGTCAACGACCACGCCCTCGATCAGTTCCACGCGGTCCTTGTCGGACAAGACTCCGCTCTCCGCCATGCGGCGGTACTCCTCGACGGTGAAGCGGTGTAGGCGAGTAGCAGCAGCAGTGCGCATTCGTGCCTCGCTGTGCATCGTCCAGAAGACCTCCTCCAGAATAGGGATCCACGCTGGGCCTGTCCACGTTGCCGGCCGCCTCATAGCTCGAACCACCGCGGCAATAACAGCGTGCCGGACCGGGGCACAGCCATGGCGTATCGGGAAGGACGATGGGGGTGCTTCACCGGGGGCGGCCTGCTGCTCGGCGCCGATACTGTGTCTGTCCTGCTGGAGTAGGGCTCCGGTCGCAGTAGCCATTCCCCCTGGGCCGCCCTAGATTGGCGCGCGAGCAATGACTGCCCGCTCGTCCCTCGTGTGCCGCGAGCTGCGCCTCCGCCAGTTCCGCAACTTTGCGGAGCTGGATCTCACGCTTCCTGCGGGCGGCGTCGCCTTGATCGGTGACAACGGCTCGGGCAAAACCAATTTCCTGGAGGCCATCTACTACCTCGAGATTTTCCGTTCCTTCCGCGGTGCTCGCGAGGAGCAGCTCGTTCGCTTCGGCGCCGACGCGTTCCACGTGCGTGGCCGATTCGAGGACCGGGCTACGGGCGGAGTGCGCGAGGTCACGGCGGCCTTCGAGCGGCGCGGCCGGCGCAAGCGCGTAACCCTCGATCAGGTCGAGCCGGACCGCTTGGCCGACGCCATTGGCCGCATTGGCCTGGTGATCTTCTCGCCCTCGGACGTCGCACTCGTGGCCGGCGGCCCCGCGGAGCGACGTCGCTTCCTCGACATTCTCCTCTCGCTGAACCGGACCGGGTACCTGACGGCCCTGCAGCGTTACCGCCACATCCTGCGGCAGCGGAACGCGCTGCTCCGCGAGGGCGCGCCGTCCGCGGTCGTGGCGGCCTGGGATCCGGGGCTGGTGGAGGCCGGGGCGCGCATTATCGAAGCGCGCGCCGCCTGGCTGGCCGCCTACGCCGAGGCGTTCGCCCGCTGCTACGCCGCCATTGCAGGCGGGGCCGCGGCACGGCTGCATTACCTGCCGGGTGTACCCGTCGACCGGGCCTCGGGCGCGGCGGCGGCGGGCCCTGACATCGCCGCCGCCTTCCACCTGGCGCTCGAGCGCAACACGGCGCGGGAGCGGGAGCGAGGCGTTACCCTTGCCGGCCCGCATCGGGACGATCTGCTCATGGCCCTCGAGGGGAACGGCGCCAGCCTGGACTTGCGCGAGTTTGGCTCGGGCGGCCAGCAGCGCACCGCGGCCATTGCTCTGCGCCTGGTCGAGGCCGAGACCGTGCGGCAGGAGCGCGGCCGCGAGCCGCTCACGCTGCTGGATGACGTCTTTGCCGAGCTGGATCCCGGCCGCTCCCGCCGCCTGCTCGAGCTGCTCGAGGCCGGCACGCGGGGGCAGGTGATCCTGACTGCGCCCAAGCCCTCCGATCTCGAGCCGCACCGCGCCGCCCTGGCCCACTGGCGCATGGCCGAGGGGAAGGTGTACCCGTGAAGCGCAAGGCGGACCAGCCCACCCCGGTCGCGCGCACCCTCCAGCGCTACCTCGAGGAGTCCGGCATGGCCGAGCGCATGCAGGAGCTGAGCGTGATCCCGGAATGGCCGGGGCGCGTGGGACCCGGTATCGCCGCGGTCACTCGCCCGCTCACCGTGTCCGATGGCGTGCTCGTGGTCGCCGTCCGCTCCAGTGCCTGGCTCATGGAGCTCAAGCTCATGGAGCGCGATGTCCTGCGCCGCCTCAACCAGGGGCGCAGTCGCGGCCGGGTGAAGCGCATCCGGTTCGTGATGGGGGAGGAGGCATGAAGCCGAGGGCTCCCGCGCCGGCCGCGAAGCATCAGCCCCTGGAAGGCAACTTCGGCCGCGGATGGGGGTAGTAGAATGTGCTTCTATTGTCGCGCAACCCGAGCCCGGAAACCATGGCCAAGAATCAGCCGCAACCCAATGATTATACCGCCGGCCAGATCCAGGTCCTGAAGGGGCTGGACGCCGTCCGTCGCCGCCCGGGGATGTACATCGGCTCCACGGGCGCCCGCGGCCTGCACCACCTGGTCTACGAGGTCGTGGACAATGCGGTGGACGAGGCCATGGCCGGCTTCTGCACCCGCATCGACGTGATCCTGCGGCGGGACGGCTCCATCACGGTGGTAGACAACGGGCGCGGCATCCCCGTGGACCTGCACCCGACAGAGAAGCGGCCGGGCGTCGAGGTGGCCATGACCATGCTCCACGCCGGCGGCAAGTTCGACAAGACCGCGTACAAGGTGTCGGGCGGGCTGCACGGCGTGGGCGTCAGCGTGGTCAACGCCTTGTCCGAGTGGCTCGAGGTCGACGTGCGCTGGCGCGACGGACGGATCTACCGCCAGCGCTTCGGCCGCGGCAAAAAGGTGACCGAGCTGCACCCGGTGGGCACGTTCCGGGGCAAGAGCACCGGCACCACCGTGACGTTCAAGCCGGACCCGGAAGTCTTCACGGAGCTGCTCTACAACTTCGAGACGCTGAGCAACCGGCTGCGTGAGCTTGCCTTCCTGAACAAGGGCCTGCTCATCACCATGCTGGACGAGCGGCCCGAGGCCGGACCGGAGCCGGTCAAGGAGGAGTACTGCCATCGGGGCGGGATCGTCGAGTTCGTCGAATTCCTGCGCGGCAGTCGCAAGCCGCTGCACCCCAAGCCGGTCTACATCGAGGCCAGCCGTGAGGAGGCCGAGATCGAGCTGGCCATCCAGTACGACGACGGCTACAGCGAGAACACCTTCACCTTCGTCAACAACATCAACACGCACGAGGGCGGCACGCACCTCACCGGTTTCAAGGCCGCGCTCACGCGCACGCTGAACGATTACGCCCGCAGGCAGGGTTGGCTGAAGAAGGAGTTGGATACGCTCTCCGGCGACGACGTCCGGGAGGGGCTCACGGCGATCCTCTCCGCGCGGGTCAAGGAGCCGCAATTCGAGGGGCAGACCAAGACCAAGCTGGGCAACTCGGAGGTGCGCGGCGCGGTCGAGCAGGTGGTCAATGAAAAGCTGTCCTCCTATCTCGAGGAGCACCCCCCTGTTGCGCGCGCCATCATAGAGAAGGCCATCCAGGCGGCGCGCGCCCGTATTGCCGCCCGCAAGGCCCGCGACCTGACGCGGCGCAAGAACGCGCTCGAGGGGAGCGTGCTGCCCGGCAAGCTGGCCGACTGTTCGATCACCGACCCGGCCGTCTGCGAGATCTACCTGGTCGAGGGCGACAGCGCGGGGGGCAGCGCCAAGCAGGGGCGCGACCGCTCCTATCAGGCCATCCTGCCCCTGCGCGGCAAGATCCTGAACGTCGAGAAGGCGCGCTTCGACAAGGTGCTCTCCAACGAGGAGATCCGCACCATCATCGCCGCCATCGGCACGGGCATCGGCGAGGACGAGTTCAACCTGAAGAACGCGCGCTACGGCAAGATCATCATCATGACCGACGCCGACGTGGACGGCGCGCACATCCGCACCCTTCTCCTCACCTTCTTCTACCGGCACATGCGCGAGCTGATCGAGGCGGGTATGGTCTACATCGCGCAGCCGCCCCTCTACCGCGTGGCCCGCGCCAAGGAGGAGCACTACTGCTACTCCGATGCGGAGCGCGACCAGATCCTCCAGCGCCTCTCGCCCAACGGCAAGGTGGAGGGCCGGTCGGTCGTCGTGCAGCGCTACAAGGGGCTGGGCGAGATGAACCCGGATCAGCTCTGGAAGACCACCATGGATCCCGAGACCCGCACCATCCTGCAGGTCAGCCTCGAGGATGCCGTGGAAGCCGACCGCATCTTCTCCACACTGATGGGCGACGACGTCGAGCCGCGCCGTCGCTTCATCGAGGACAATGCTCGCTACGTCCGCAACCTGGACGTGTAAGAGAAGTTGTGAGGCGGGGTTCCCCTCAGCGCCTCACAACCGGGGGAGGCTAACCCACAATGGCCCTAAGGCTCAAGGCGGACGGCGCGACCTGGGAGGCCAGGATCGCGCGGGACGACCCGCACCCCGGCGTGCGCGCCGTCGTCTTCTACTGCATCACCAACCCGCAGCGGCCCTGGCGGGTTGCCGAGCTGCCGGCAGACCGCCTGGATTCGACGGACGGGCTGGCCAGCCTTTCGCGAGCCGAGCTGAAGGGCATCTTCGCGCAAGCTGACCCCATGGACTTCGCCCACGACCCGACCAGCGACCCTGGCCACCCCGGCGGCCACCCGCTGCCCGGCCGGCCCAGGACAGGCGCCGAGCCGATCCTGTAGATCCGGTTCCTTTCAGATAATCTTGCCGTAATCGAGCCCGCTCTGTATGCTTGATCCGCTACTCTCGAGGCAAAGCAGCCCCGCGCTGGGGCACACCTGGCGCGCCCCGGAATCCATTCCCTCGACACCTCAGTAATGTCCGATGGCGGCAGCACGGCCCCGCAGCGGGAAGCGCGGGGGGACCAGCCCGGAGTCCCCCGGGAATGCGGGCGCGGCGACCACGCTGGCGGGGCTGCTGCACGATCTCCGTTCTCCGCTGCATGCCATGGACGCCTTTGTCGAGCTGCTGCTTCTCGAACTGCTCGGGCCGGTCAATGAGCGGCAACGGGATGCTCTCGAGCGCGTCCGTCTTGGCGCCAGGCACATTCTCGCGCTGGTGGAGCAGGTCTTCGAGGAGGCTCGGCTGCCGCAGGGCGGCTACGCGTGGGCGCCGCAGGCGGTCGACCTGCGGGCGATCCTGGAAGAGGCGCTACTGCTTGTGCGACCCGAGGCGGAGTCCAAGCGCCAGGAGCTGCTCTGCGAGCTTCCGGCTGATGTGGCGGTCCTCGCCGAGCCCCACCGCTTGCGCCAGATCATGATGAACCTGCTGACCAACGCCATCCGTTACACACCGGTCCAGGGCACTGTCCGGATCGCGGCGTCAGGCGAGCCGGATGCCGAGCGCCTGGTGGCTGTGCAGGTGGCGGACAACGGGCCGGGCATTCCTGCGGACCAGCTCGACGCCATCTTCCGGCCGTACTACCGACTTGCTGGTCCCGACCCCGCTACTGCGCAGGGTGTGGGGCTCGGTCTGGCCATTGCGCGCCAGTTGGTGCGGCAAATGGGTGGGGAGATCGAAGTGCAGAGCGAGCTGGGGCGCGGCTCGACGTTTACGGTATGGCTGCCAGCGGCAGGGCCGGGGAGCTGAACCACGTGGCCGCGTAGTCCGGACGCCTTCTGATGCCTCGCCGCCTGAGGAGCTCCGTGAACATTCCTGTGCGCAGGGAACGAGCGGGCGCGGCGCGCGGGGTGTGGAGGAAGGGCTAGAGCAGGTGCTGGTACGCCGGGTTCTCGATCAGCTCGCCCGCTTCGTTCACGACCTGCCGGTCCCAGGGGAAGATCACTCTGGCGTCCGTCTCGATGGCGTAAAAGTCGGGCTTGTGGCCCCCGAGTTTCACGAAGCTGGTCGCAGTCCGCACTTCCAGCGGATTGACGTGGCGCACTGCCGCCAGCGCCAGGCGCAGCGTTTCCCCCGTGGTGCAGATCTCGTCCACGATCAACACGCGCTGATCGGCGGCCTGGCGCGGAGCCGCGGAGAGGATCTTGGGCTGCTCGCGGACCTGCTCGACGCCCGCCCGCCGGCTGATCTTCATGGCGAAGAAGTCACAACGCAGGATGGACGCGATGACGGCGCCGGGAATCACGCCGGCCTTTGCGATTCCGATCACCAGGTCGGGCGCGTAGCCGCTGGCGATGGCCTTCACGGCCAGCGCCCGGCATAGCTCACCGAATACCTCCCAGGTAAGCTCCAGTACGCCTTCCTCGGCCCATTCCAGGGAAACGCCGCTTCGCGTGCGCGGGTAGAGAGCCACAGCTTTCATCCTGTGCAGGGGGTCGGTGGGGCAAGATAGCGCCGCGAGGCTGGGGAGGGAAGGTGCGGGGCAGAGGTGGGTTGACGGGGGCGGGGCGGACCGGCATCCTGCGGGGATGGATGAAGCGTTACGCACCCGGGCCGAAGAGCGGCTGCACCAGGCGTTCCAGGAGCGCGCTCTGGGCGACTCGCGGGAGTCCTACCGGCGGCGGCTGAAGGTGCTCAAGGACAGGGACCCGGCGGCGTTCCAGAAGGCTGTAGCCTACTACGAGGAGATCCTGCTCCCCCGCCTCGCCGATCCCGCCACGGACCCCGTGGCCGAATGGGCCGAGTACGGCCGCCTGCTTGCCGAGCTCGCCGGCACCGGGCGTCTCGTGGAAATCGGGGCCAACGGCCGCGCCCGCCCCCACGCACCGCCCGCTCCAGCCGACCACCTGGTCCTGCAGATCCCGGACGACCCCGCGGTTCCCGCTCTCGCCCTGAGCCTGCCCCTCCGCCCCACGCCCGCTCAGCGCGCCACCTACGACCTGCTCGTGCTGGGCCGGACCACCATCTCCACGCCGTAATCCCCGGCCGCCTTCCGCCCCCTGATCACCCCTTGGCCATGCTGTCCAGGAAGTCTTTGTTCGTCTTGGCCCGCCGCATCCGGTCGAGCAGGAAGTCGAGCGCCTCTGCCGGCGGCATGTCCGCCAGGAAGTTGCGCAGCAGGTAGACCCGGTTGAGCTCGGTCTCGTCCAGCAGCAGATCCTCTTTGCGCGTGCCGGAGCGGTTGATGTCTACGGCGGGGAAAATGCGCTTGTCGGCAATGTGGCGGTCCAGCACGACCTCCATGTTCCCCGTTCCCTTGAACTCCTCGAAGATCACCTCGTCCATGCGCGATCCGGTCTCGATCAGCGCCGTGGCGATGATGGTCAGGGAGCCGCCCCCCTCAATATTGCGGGCGGCGCCGAAGAAGCGCTTGGGCTTGTGCAGCGCATGCGCATCCACGCCGCCGGACAGGATCTTCCCCGAGTGGGGCACGGTCACGTTATAGGCTCGCGCCAGCCGCGTGATCGAGTCCAGCAGGATGACCACGTCGCGCCCGTGCTCGACCAGCCGCTTGGCCTTCTCGATCACCATCTCCGCAACCTGCGTGTGGCGGTCGGCCGGCTCGTCGAACGTGGAAGAGATCACCTCCGCCTCTACGTGCTCCTCCATGTCCGTCACTTCTTCCGGCCGCTCGTCGATCAGCAGCACGATCAGGTGGATTTCCGCATGATTCTCCAGGATCGAGTTCGCGATCTTCTGCATGAGGATCGTTTTCCCCGCCTTGGGCGGCGAGACGATCAGACCGCGCTGCCCCTTGCCGATCGGCACCACCAGGTCCATCAGCCGCATGGAAATGTCGCCCGCCACATTCTCCAGCTTCACCCGCGATTCCGGGTAGCGGGGGCGCAGATTGTCAAAGGCGATGCGGTGCTTGGCGTGCTCCGGATCATCGCCATTCACCGATTCCACCTTCAGCAGCGCCAGGTATCGCTCGCCTTCCTTGGGCGGACGCACCTGACCCAGCACGGTGTCGCCCGTGCGCAGGTCGAAGCGCTTGATCTGCGAAGGACTCACGTAGATGTCGTCCGGGCCGTACAGATAATTCCAGTCCTGGGAGCGCAGGAATCCATACCCTTCCGGCAGGATCTCCAGCACTCCCTCACCCCGGAGCACGACATCGGTGTCGAGCAGGTTCTGCTCGATGCGGAAAATCAGGTCCTGCTTCCGCAGCCCCGAGTAGTTCGAGATGTTCAACTCCTCCGCCATCGCGTGCAGCTCCGCAATGGACTTACTCTTCAGTTCGGCGATGTCCACGGATCACCCCGTACCTGTGTGGTAAGAGAACGACAGGCGAGTACTTGACGCCCTCGGTCCAGGCTCCAAGTGAGTGACAATAAGATCGGAACGAATTCGGCCAGCTACGGTCGGCGAGGCGGCCACGCCTCCGGATGCGGGAGGTTTCGTTCGCGGGTGATACTGCGTAGTTTATCATATTTGGCCCATCCGGTCAAGAGGCAAGCCATCCGGCCAGCAGGCGCGCGGGGCACGCGGTCGGCCCGGGCGCAGGTAACGGCCGCTGTCCGGAGGAATGGCCCGCTCGCAAGACAGACGCTGCGAGGGGCGGGACGCGTGCTCGCAAGTTCCGTACTCGCGAGGGTGGGCGGGGGATGCTTGACAGCCTCGCAGCGCCCGGGAATCTTACAGAACTCGCGATGCACCTCGGCGATCGCTGTGGAGGCGGGCATGGCACGCCATAACCGGGACGGGCGCGGTTCGGATCAGCGCGGCTACGACTACGAGATCAGCTTCCAGCCGGACTGGCTGAACCTGATCAAGGTAACCCGCACGCTGGAGAGCGGTCGTCAGTCGACGAAGACGCTGTTCCGCAATCCGGAGACGCGGAAAGTCAGGCCGGGCGCGAAAATGCGTACGCGAGTGCAGTCCCCGGAGCAGAAGCTGGACTTCGAGATCGTGGTGAACGACCCGCGCCGGGTGGTGCGGCGGGTGATTATCGAGACGCGGCCGGCCGCCGCGGCGGCGGAGGAGGGCGGTGTGATCTTCAGCATCGAGGAGTCAGGCTCCTCGTCCGCGGCGGCGAGGAGTTGAAGCTGGCCGATCCCGCAGACGTTCCCTCTGCCGTTCTATGTTGCGATTGGGTCACATCGGGTACAGCAACTGCTTCCCCGTTCATGCCTTGCTGCTGGACCAGGCGGTGCCGCCAGGGCTCGAGCTGCGCACGGGCGTGCCCTCGGCCCTGAACGCCGAGCTGGCTGCGGGTCTGGTGGACGTGGCCCCTTCCTCCAGCATCGAGTATGCGCGCCATGCACTGCGCTACCGGCTCTTTCCGGACCTGGCCATTGGCTCGGCCGGCCCGGTGGGCAGCATCCTGCTCGAGACACGGCTGCCGCCAGCAGAGCTCGAGGGACACGAGGTCGCCCTGCCCACGGCCTCGGCTACTTCTACGGTCCTGCTGCGGATCCTGCTCGAGCAGAGGTTCGGTGTCCGACCCCGCTACCGCTGGTTCGACCAGGATAGCGAGCACGACCCGCTGCAGGCCGAGGGAGCGGCCGCCGCCCTCTGGATTGGCGACGTCGCCCTGCGCAGGACGCCGGCTGCGGGTTACTGCCTGCTGGATCTGGGGACCGCCTGGACGGAGTGGACCCATCTCCCCTTTGTCTACGCTCTCTGGCAAACTTCCGCCGGCGCGGAGCGGGATGCGGAGATCCGCGCGCTGCACACGTTGCTGCTCGAGTCGCGCGCGTTCTTCCACGCCAATGCCCCCCA
>JACQVE010000201.1 GCA_016209965.1 Gemmatimonadota bacterium
ACGCCCTCCTCGCGCGCCTCCTCGATCTCGTGCCTCCAGGCGGGCATCTCCGCCGCCGTGCGCCGGTAGAGGATCGTGACCTCGGCCGCGCCCAGACGCAGCGCCTCGCGCGCCACGTCGACCGCCGTGTTGCCGCCGCCGATCACCGCCACCCGCTGGCCCACGCTGGGCGGCCGGCCCAGCTTGATCGCCTCGATGAAGGCGAGCGATTGCCACACACCGGCCAGCCCGTCGCCGGGGTAGCCCTGGTCCACATCCGCGCCCAGGCCGATCCCCAGGAACACGGCATCGGCGGCCGCCGCGACCGCCTCGAGCTTCTCCCGCGAGTCCATGGCCTGACCCATGCGGAAGCTCACGCCCAGGCGGGCAATACGCGCCAGCTCGGCTGGCAGCGGCTCGCGCACCTGGCGGTAGGGGGCGATGGCATAACGGATCAGCCCACCGCCCTCCTCGCGCGCCTCGTAGACCGTGACGTCGTAGCCCAGCGCGCCCAACTCGCCGGCGCACACCAGCCCGGCCGGCCCCGCGCCGATGACGGCGACTCTGCTGCCGTTCGGGGCTGCGCGCGACCGCAGCAACAGCCCCTGCGCTTCCGCCGCCTCGGCCGCATAGCGCTGCAGCCGCCCGATCTCGACCGGCCGCTGGCCCTCGTGGTCCAGCACGCACGAGCCCTCACACAACATCTCGACCGGGCAGACGCGCGCGCAGCTCCCGCCCAGCAGGTTCTCGGCAAAAATGACCCGGGCAGCGGCGGCGGCCTCGCCGCGCGCAATCGCGCCAATGAAGGCGGGCACATCGATCTCCGCCGGGCACGCCGCCGCGCACGGCGCCCTGGCATAAGGGCCGCCGCACTCGAGGCAGCGCTCCGCCTCGAGGACCGCCACTCCCGGAGGCAGTGGCGGCCTCAGCTCGTCCATGATTCCGGCCCGCCGGACGGGCCGGTGCGGCCAGGTTGCCGTGCGTGGTCCCGCAATGGTCAGCATGGCTCGAAGCGATCTGCGTGTCTGCAGGCTGGGGTTCAAGTCTCGATCCACCGCGCCCAGCACGATATCGTGTTGTGGCGCAATGGGTTGTGTCCAAGGGATCTCAGGAAGCGTGAGACAAGGTGCGTCAGACCGGGCTATGGCGCGGGACAAATAGCCTCGCGGACTTCCTGACCTTCGGGATGAGGTTGTCGCGGCGGCGCGGCGGCCTAAGCACTCCAGCTACAGCGTGTGCTACCTCGCGTTCGAGAGCCACATTGCCTTCGCCGAGACGATGCTCCGCGACCTGAGCCTGGACACCGTTAATGAGGACGACCTGAACGTCCGATCGCTGGCCCTCGTCGAGGTGCGCGCGGCGCTCCGGCTGGTCGAGATGAACAGCGAGCACTTACGGCCGCTCGGCGCCGATGCGTCGGTAGTTCAGGGCCGCTACGGCGTTACATGGGAGTGGTCCGCCGCGCTGCATGCGCATCGCGAAAGGCCAGACGGCATCCGGTATCGTGCCCGTCATGACGATCCCGGTTTTTCTGTGGCCCTGTTCGAGCGCGCAAGGCGCAAGATGCGCCGCACCGATTCGACCCCACTCAGCGATCCTTCTCTTGCCGCCGAAATTGCCCGGTGGCTTGACAGGTACAACGTCGGCTTGACGACCTGAGCTCTTCGGCCGATCTGCGCCAGCTCGATTGGGACACCACCCTGATGTCTATCGTTGCCTGGCTCACGGTCATCACCGGTGCCTGTGTCGTCTATCCCATCCCCGCGCCGGCCCGCGGGCCCGCGTGCGCCGCGTGCGCTCCGCATCGACTCCGCGGACCGCTTCGCATATATTGCCGGCCGCTCTCTTCGCGACTTGGGAGTACCAGCAGGAGCTCGCCGTCCCGGGAGGGCACAGCTACCAGGGAGTCGACGTCCGACTCCAGCAGGTTCTGGCGTGGGAATCGACTGGCTGGTACGGCTCACGGCGCCGCGACGCCGCAGGTCGTGCCCAAGGTGTAGTGTTTCCGTCGCCCTAACACGAGGAGGTGGCAATGGTTCCGGTGACGTCGCTGTGGCTCCCGATCCTGCTGTCGGCCGTGATCGTGTTCCTGGCAAGCTGGGTGATCCACATGTTCCTCCGCTACCACCAGACGGACTTCAGCAAGCTTGCCGCAGAAGACGAGGTCATGGCCGCACTGGGGAAGTTCGGCATTGCCCCGGGGAATTACATGATGCCGTACGGCGGGGGCCCGGAGGCCAGGAAGTCCCCAGAGTTCATGGAGAAGGTGAAGCGAGGGCCCGTGGCCATGCTGACCGTGTGGCCGAGCGGGCCGCCGGCCATGGGGAAGAACCTGGCGCAGTGGTTCGTCTACTGCGTCCTGGTCGGCATCTTCGCGGCGTACATCGCTGGCCGGGCGCTTGGTCCAGGCTCCGCGGGCGTCGAGTACCCCGACGTCTTCCGCTTTGCCGGCACCACCGCGTTCGTCGGCTACGCGGTCGCGTTGTGGCAGGACGCCATCTGGTTCAGGCGCGGCTGGGGCACGACCATCAAGAACACCATCGACGGGCTGGTGTACGCGCTGCTCACGGCGGGGGTCTTCGGCTGGCTGTGGCCTGCCTAGGAAGCGTTAGGTGAGGTGGCGGAAATACCGCCAAGTGCCTATCGACGCACTGTAGGAGGAATATCATAGCGGTCGAACGCCGAGGCGAGACGAGCCATCGAGCCCGCTGCGCATCCTCGGGGAAGCGACGACAGGTGTAACCTGCGCTGCGTTGGTGCGTCCGCCGAGGAGGAGGTAACCGGTGGCCAGGCTCAGGTTCAGCATCACAATGTCGCTCAGGCCGCTGCAGCCGACGAACGGCGCGCCAGCGGCACGCCCCTCGGCCGAACCCGGGAGCGCCGTTCGCGGCTGAGCGCCATGGCGTTAGGTTAGGCGAAAGACCTGGTTCAGAAGGTCACCACGGTCAGGGCTGGATAGCTGGCAAGCATGGAGGGCGGGGGAGATGGCCTCCAGGTATGACATCGTGATCGTGGGGGCCAGCATCGCCGGCTCGTCCAGTGCGATCGCTCTTGCATCGGAGGGCTATCGCGTCTTGCTCCTGGACCAGGCGCTGTTCCCCCGCGACAAGCCCTGCGGCGAAGGCATCATGCCACAGGGCGTGCAGATTCTGGCGGAGCTTGCACTCCTACAGGAGATCCTCGCCCATGGCGGCGCGAAGGTTCGGGGAATGCGGTATTGCAACCGCCAAGGCGTCGTGGCGCAGGCGGACTTCCCTCCCAGCGCGAGCAGAATCTCCTTCGGCGTCGTCATGCGGCGCTACCACCTGGACAAGCTGCTCCTGGAGAGGGCCGCGTCCTTCCCGCACGTCACGGTTCGCCAGGGATTCAGGGTGACGGACGCTATACAAGAGGACGGGGTCGTCAAAGGGGTCCGCGGGCATGCAACCGACTCCCCGGACCGACCCGAGGTGTTCCATGCTCCCCTGACCATCGGGGCCGATGGGCGCCATTCCGTCTTCCATGCCGCTTGTGGGCTCACCAAGACCTTTCTTCGGCGCAAGCGCTTCGGCGTGACGGGTCACCTTCATTCGGTCGAAGGCGCGGGTTCCTATGTGGAGGTTTTGCCTTGTCCTGGCGGCGAGATCTATGTCGCCCCCGGCGCGGACGGGATAACCCTCGTCGCCATCTTGCTCGAAGCAAGAGCCATGCAGTTCCTCAAGGGCGATCTCGCTGATCGATACACTGGCTTCCTGCGGTATGTTAGGGGTTTCGGGGAGCGCATCACGAAGAGCGAGTTGGTCCCCCCTGTGGCCGCTGTCGGGCCGCTGGGCTTTACGATCGAGCCATGCTACCGGCCGGGCCTTCTTCTCATCGGTGACAGCGCTGGGTTCTTGGACCCCATCTCAGGAGAGGGAATGACGCTTGCGTTGAAGAGTGTGAAGGCCGTCGTGCCTCTGATCAAAGACGCCTTCGGCGTCGGCAGTTTTGGCCCGGAGCTCGGACAGCGATATGCGCGGAACCGCTTCCAGGTCGTAGAGGACGTCTTCCGCTTCACCCAGTTGCTGTTGAATCTTTCCCAGTACAGATTCACCGCTGACCGCGCCATTCGGCGGCTCGGCCGTGATCAGCGGCTGTTTCAGAAGCTTCTGGGTGTCGTCACCGGGAGCCACAGGTACCGGGACATTTCATGGGGTGAGAAAGTTGCCCTCCTCCTGGGATGAGCATCAACGACCAGTACTGGGTTTGCTTGCGATGGGAGGACGGCTATGCCGACGACGTCGAAGTCACGGACTACCACTAGCTAGCTAGGGGGCCGTCGGGAAGGGCCCTGGTCCGGCGGCGCCGGCCCACGC
>JACQVE010000202.1 GCA_016209965.1 Gemmatimonadota bacterium
CCGACCCTTCGACCACCACACGGTGCAGCGCGGACTCCGCAGGTGAGACCTCGAGCGTCAGGTGCGCACGCAGGTACTCCCCAGGCTGGAGGGGGGCGGCAGCCTGGAAGACCTGCACCGTGTCCCGGCGGGCGACCAGGCCCCGGGGCGTGTCCAGCACGATGAGACGCGTGCGGAGGACGTAGAGTGCCTTCTTCGCCCTCCCCTCCTCGCCAGCAGCCTCGAGTCGCTCCCCCGGGACGGCGAGCGCGGCAAGCAGGTCGGTTCGGCCGTCCGCCCCGCGGAAAGTGAAAAGGTCGTAGTGGAAGGGCAGCTCACGCTCGAAGCGCGGCCAGTCCGCGTCGGTGGCCAGGGCGGCCAGGGCGCGCTCGCGCAATCTGGCGCCCACCTCCAGGTACGGCATTGTCGCGTCCGAAAGTGCGAAGCGGGGGTTGCCAATGTCGACCATATGCAGCCGCCCGAGGATTTGTCCGTAGCCGGGCTCATAGGGCGCCAGCTCCTGGAGCAGCTCCTGCGCGTACTCGAAGAAGCCGAGCTGCTGGAGCTGGCCGAGCGCACTGTCGGAGAGGAAGCGGAGCGTAAGGAAGGACTTGGCTGCCCGTTCGTGGACGTGGGCATCCCATTCCACCAGGGCCAGGATGTCGTCCACCAGTCGCCAGCCGGAGGCCTGCCGGAGCTGCGCGAAGGTAAAAAGCAGGTCGGCGCCGGGCCGGAAGTAGACCCAGGTCTCGTTGGGCTGAACGTAGGGCAGGTGCGTGCGCACAACCTTGTCCGGCTCGCCGTGGCGAACCAGCACGACGCCACGATCATCCACGTCCAGCGGCCGCCGCGCCAGTGTCTCGCGAAGCAGCGCGCCGGGGGGCGTCGCATCCTCGAGCCAGCGCCAGTGGAAATCGCTCAGCGCCTTCGCCAGCCGGTGGTAGTGCGTGGCCACCCTTTGCGCGACCGTGATCCCGTCGCGGGCCGCGCGCTCCTCCCAGAAGCGGCGGAGCCAGGCCCCGCGCCCGGCGAGATCCGCGGCGCCCCAGGCCCGCGTTTCCGCCGGCGTCGCGATCAGGGCGACGTCGTCGAAGTAACGCTCGGCGGCCGAGGGCGTGAGGTGCTCTAGTCCGGCCAAGTAGGTCGCCGCGCCAGCGGAGTCTGCGCCGGCCTCGGCGAACAGGGCTGCCGCGCGAGCACGCAGCGCCAGAGCGACGTCGCCCCCGGCGCGGAGCGCCGAGTCCGCAGCGGCCAGCGCCGCGCCGGCGCGGCCGAGCGCTATCTCGAGCTCGGCGCGCATGAGCCACAGCTCCGTATGGCCGCGGCCCGTGGCCAGAACGCCCTCGAGCGCATCCCGGCCGCCCCGGAGCTCTTCCGGCTCGCGGGTTTCCAGCGCCAGCTCGGCCAGGGCGCGCGCCGGCTGGACGAAGGACGGGTCGAGTTCCAGGGCGCGGCTGAAGGCGTTGCGTGCCAGGGTGCCCGCGTCCAGGCCGATCCCGCCGCCCACGGCGCTCATGCCGGGCGAGCGGAGGAGCGGCGCCTGAACAAAAGTCAGCCCCAGCCCGAAGAAGGCCCAGGCGAAGCCCGGATGGCGTCGGGTCGCCTCTTCGAACGCGGCCCGGGCCGCTGCCGCGTCGCGCTGTGAGCCGGTGAGCTGGAAGCGACGGAGCGCGACCAGCCCTTGCTTCACCAGGGAAGCAGCCGCCGGGTGGGCGGCAGCCGTGTCCGGGCTATGGGCGAGTGCCTCGAGCGCCTGCGGGTCGGCCCTCGCCGTCAGGGAATCCCAGAGCCGGCCCATGTCGTGGTGCTGGGCCGGAGCGGCGGCCGGGCCCAGGAGCACGAGGAGGATCGCCGCCTTCAAGCGCCGCGAGTGCTGCATCATCTCAAGGAATCACGGAACTCGCACCGCAAGTCGCAGCCCGAAAACGTAGTCCAGCACGTCACGAAGATCGTCATCAATGGGCAGGCGCAGCAGGAGGCCGGGCCGGATTGGTCCCGCCTGGTAATCGGCGGTCACACCAAACTGATGGAAGCTGTTCTGGCCGAAGTCGCCACTATCGGCCGTGACCGCCCACCGGCCGCTGAAGCCGGCACTGAAGCTGGCGGCTCCACGCTCGATCAGCGCGCGGGCGCTGTAGGCGGCTATCATCTCGCCCCGGTCCTGCAACCGGCGCTGCCGCTTCGTCCGCACCCAGAACACGGGGCCGCCGCGCAGCAGG
This sequence comes from Gemmatimonadota bacterium, assembly GCA_016209965.1. Taxonomy (NCBI): domain Bacteria; kingdom Pseudomonadati; phylum Gemmatimonadota; species Gemmatimonadota bacterium. Next base: position 2,199 of record JACQVE010000202.1, read on the forward strand.
AGCCGAACCGCGCCCTCCCCCCTTTCCAGGCTGCCGAGCAGGGCCAGGGAAAGCACGTCCGCCTCGAAGGCCTCCAGCCGGTCCATGTCGGAGAACCGGCCGACACCGGTGGCCAGCGTTCCCGCTCCCGACTCGCCGCCCAGCGGGAGGCGCAGGCCCAGCTCGAGGACGCCTCGCCCCTCTGCCACCGGCGTCTCGAGGCCGACATAGGGGTTACCCACCGCCGTGCTGCCGCCTGTGGGAGTCGCCGCGTAGGCCAAGGGCACCTCGAACGTCAGTCGCGCCCGCCCCAGCGGCAGCCGCCCCGCCAGGAACGCCGCGGTGGCCGCACTGAAATCGTCGTCCTCGACGAACCCCGCCCGGAAAAGCTCGGCCGAAGCCGCCGGGCGGGGACCGGGGGCGAGCCACGCCGACTGAGCGGCGAGGGGTGCCGAGCACAGCGCGAAGGCCGCCAGCGCGGCGAGCAGGTTTCGGCTGAGGGTCCGGTTGCACACCATGAGTCCCCCAAGAATCGGGGTCTGAAGGTTACAACCGCTCCGGCTGCCGCCGCCAGCGGTGCGACGGGCAGCCCCCGGAATGGGAGCCGCTCTGGGGCGCTGCCGCCGGCGTATGGGCGGCACGGCGGGCGCCTGTGTCCTCCAGACATCTTCCGCATGAGCGACGGCCTGGCGATCTTGTGACCATGAGCGACGATGCGAATCTCCAGGTCACGGCCGACCTGACTATCCCTCGCACCGAGCTACGCTACCGCGCCAGCCGCGCTGGCGGCCCTGGCGGGCAGCACGTGAATACTTCGGCGACGCGCATCGAGCTGGTTTGGGATGTCGCCGGCTCGCCGTCCCTGTCCCGCGAGCAACGCACGCGCATCCTCGGGCGCCTCGCCCGACGCATTGACAGCCGGGGCGTGCTGCGGCTGGTCGAGGGCGGTAGTCGCAGCCAGTCCCAGAACCGCACGGCCGTCACGGATCGCCTGGTCCTCCTCGTCGGGCGGGCACTGCAGGAGCCGAAGCGCCGCCGCGCCACCCGCCCGCCGGCAACGGCAAAAGAGGCGCGGCTGGACGCCAAGAAGCGGCGCGCTGCCATCAAGCGGGGGCGGGCCGCACTGTCGACGGAGGAGTAGCCGGGCGCGGCGGACTCTGCTATCTCAGAATTTGAACTTCCTCTGGCTTCAAGCCTGGAAAGCTAAACATGCCCCTGACAAAGCTTCTAACGATCCCGTCCCTCTCGTTCGGAGTTCTTGCCGGCACTTTGCCATTGCCAGCGCAGTCAGGTCAAATGAGTCTGCTTGGAATCGCGTGGCGATCGCAGGGATCATCGGGCGACATGGCTTGGGCGCCGGCGTCGAAGCGCACCTGAACTGATGGATAGGTTTTGGCGCACGACTACAGGGCACGCTCGCAAGCCGCAGTTTGGCCGGCGTTGGGGTGCGTCTCAACTCATCCGCTGGTGATATTTGAGCTGTCACGCTGTGGTTCACTCATTTGCCTACGCTCTCGCGTACCCACCGCTCCAGCATCAGCACCGCGAACTCCCCGGCGTCGTTCAGCACATCATGCTCCCGTAACCACTTCGCGCTTCGGGAAAGTCTGGAGGTCTCTCACCCTTGGCTAAGGCGCACAAAATCGCCTGACCCTGGTTGCCCGCGTCGCTCCAGACGTTGGCGAAGTATTCGCCGCCGCTCCCGAGGGCGCGGGCGATGGCCTCCTCAACGTCTTTAGGCGTTGCTTCCCTGCGC
>JACQVE010000203.1 GCA_016209965.1 Gemmatimonadota bacterium
GAGATCACCGGGCTCAACGTGAAGACGGTGGCCCGAGGCCGCCGACAGCTGGTCGCAGGCGACATCGATATCGATCGGGTGCGCGCTCCTGGAGCCGGCCGGCCCTCGGTAGAAAAAAACCGCCATCGTAGAGACACTGGAGGAGCTGCTGGCTGATGAGACTGCCGGCGATCCCATCACGGGCGTAAAGTGGTCACGCAAGAACCCCCGCACACTGAGTGACGAGCTGAAGGGTCGAGGGATCGAAGCCTCTCCCAATACGGTGGCGAACGTGATGTGCGCTCAGCGGTACTCCCTGCGAGTGAATCGCAAGAGCATCGCCCAAACCCGCCATCCCGACCGGGACCGGCAGTTCCGCTACCTCGCCACCGTCAAGCAGGACTTCCTGGAGCGGGGCCAGCCGGTGATCAGCAACGACAGCAAGAAGCGCGAACTGGTGGGCAACTTCCTCAACCAGGGCCGTGCCTGGCGTAGGGAGAGCGCCGACAGAGGAGTTTTCAGCTCAGATCAAGGCACGGGCATTCCCGACCCGCTTATAGCGCTTGGCGGCAACTGGTGCGCAGGCATGGTCCGGTTGCAACGTGCCCCGAGCCCTCCGGCGAGGCAGGCTGTTCCGAAGGGCTCGGGGTGGCGGCCGGAAGGTCCGGCCGACTAGAGCGTTGAGCGCGCCGGCCGGAGCAGCGCCGGCCGGAACCCCACCGTTACGCTCAGCAGGTGCGCGTTGTAGTCCCGGTACTCCTGGCCCAGGAACGCGGCGTTCGTGATCGCCGGGTAGAGGCCGTCGGTGCGGAAATCGGTGTCCTCGAACTTCTCGTAGGCGTAGCGCAGCGTCAAAGCCCAGTCCGCGGCGGGCGAATAGCGCAGGTATGCGGAGAGCGGCATGAGCTTCTGCTCGATGGTCGGGAAGTTCGTGGCCGTCGCCGACCTGATTTGGGCCGCGGTGCCGCCCGCCGGCGGTGTGGGGTTGAACGCGTGCATCCTGAGCACGGAGCGGGAGTAGTCCCAGCTCGCGCCCAGGTCCAGCCTGTCCGGCAGCAGCACCAGGCTGCCGCCCGCCGAGTAGGTGGTGATCCTGTCCCCGGAGTTGCCCACCCAGTCGAAGCTGGTATTGCTGGGCACGCTGGGCTCGCGGTAGCGCGAGCGCTGCCGCAGCTCGCCCTGGTCCCGCGCGTAGCCGGCGTACAGCTCGAGGCGGTCCAGGGGCGTCCAGCTCACCTCGCCGGAGGCCGACCAGTTCTGGTCGCGCTGCAGCCCGTACGCCGATTCCGGGTACTCGTCCAGTCCCCGGCTGTAGGCGGCGCTGATGGTCAGGCCCTCGAGAGGATACAGCCGGCCGAGCAGCTCGACCCGCTCGCGGTCCCGGTCGGCGATGTCCAGCCGACGCAGCTCGGGCAGCACTTCCTCCACGACCTCGTGGTAGGGGTCGCCCCGTCGCCACGACAGGCCGTAAGACGCCCGCAGCAGGAGCCAGTCGATGCGGGTGAAATCCAGCGCCGCTTTCGTGGTGTGCTCGTCGGATTTCCCGACCTCGCGCGCCTCGGGATTGCGCTTGGCCTGCTCCCAGCCGTAGCCGGCCTTGAGCTGCACGCCCGGGACCAGGCGGTACGACCCGTCCACCCCGGCAATCTGCCGGGAATGCCAGAGGCGGTGGGCGGTCAGCGGGTGCTCCAGTTTGATGAGCCTGCCGTCCCCATAGCCGACGCGGGCCGGGAACTCGAGCTCCTGGGTGCGATCATCGAAGTCGAAGTAACGGTACCGTGCGGTGAGGTTCAGTCGGTCCAGCGGCCGGCTGTTGGCCACCAGGTGGAAGCGCAGCAGCCGGGCGTCGGCAGCCAGGTCGGGCTGCGCCAGCGTCAGCGAGGGGTCGGCGGCGATGGCGCTGTTGATGGTGTGGGGCAGGAACGTCTGGTCCTGCCGCCGCCAGCCGTAGGACAGCCCGCCGCTGATCCGCGTCTTCGCGGGCAGGCTCACCCCCCCGGCGAGACCGAGCGAGTGGGCCAGGTTGTCGGGCGCCAGCGCCGTGCGTTGGCGCGCGCCGCCGGCGTTGGGATCGTCCACTGCGTTGAAGGGGTAGTCGGCCACCACGCGGTCCAGCTCGTTCCGGAAGACGGACAGGTCGTAGCTGAACTGGAGCTGCATGTTCTGGCGGTAGAAGCCCTGCGTCAGCTTCAGGTCGTGTACCGTATGCTCGATGGGCTCGGGCACCTCCTGGGGCCTGAACAGCACCGTCATGCCCAGCGGGCGCTCGCCGTTCTTCTCGATCCGCGTGTACTCCGCTTTGAAGCCCCAGTCCTTTCTCGGGTTGATGGCCAGCCCCAGCCGGACCGCATCCCACTGCAGGCGCACCGCTCCCAGCAGTCGCGCCCGGTTCAGCGCCGCCGTGTCCGGCCGCGGCGTGGGCAGGGTGTAGACGCCGCGCTGCGTCTCCGTAGCGGAGAAGCGCGCGGTCGTCGAGTAGGTGTGCGGGATCCGGTCCCAGCGGAGCTGGAGGTCGAAGCGCCCCAAATCCTGGACCCGCAGTCGCACGAGCTGGTCTCGTTCGCCGATCTCGCGCGCCACCGCCTCTCCCTGGAAACGGCCGTCCGGGCTGAGCAGGCCCAGGCTCAGCGCCTGCAGAAAGCCGCCGGAGCGGACCTCGCGGTACTCCTCGAACTTGCCTCGCTCCGCCGCGGGCAGCTCCTCGAGGTAGGCTCGCCCGCCTGTTTCCAGCGAAACGCTGAGCCTGTTCCCCAGGGGCGCGCTCTGCGCCCAGGCCACACCGGCACCCCCACGTGCGCCCGGGAAGGCGGCGAGCAGGAGCACGGCCGGAGCCAGCCATCTCGTTCTCATGGAATGCCTCCGTGTCGGGTGTCCCATCAGCGCAGGAAACGATTCCCCGACGGGTGGTTCGACCCGTGGATTTGCGCGTGGCAGTTCACGCACTGCCGGTTCATGGTGAAGTTCGTCCCCGGTAGCTGCGGATTGGTGGGATGCCGGGACTCGATGTGGCACTGCTGGCAGAGCCGCGGCTTGGCCACCTTCAACATCTTCTCCTTGTTGCTGCCGTGCGGATCGTGGCAGTTGGCGCAGCTCTCGACCACGGGCGCGTGCTCCCACAGGAAGGGGCCCCGCTTCTCGGCATGGCAGTTGTAGCAGACCTCGTTCACCGAGCTGGCCACCAGCAGCTTCTCGCCCGGACTGCCATGCGGGTTGTGGCAGCTCGTGCACTCCATCTTCCCCTCGCGCAGCGGCATGTGCGAGGAGCGGAGCTGCTGCGACTTCCGCTGCAAGTGGCACTGCGCGCAGGTCTCCACGACCGTCGCCTTCTTCAGGTGACCACGCTCCGTGAGCGCGCTCATCATCTGGTGGCAATCGGTGCACCCCACGTCCCGGCCCTCGTGGGGACTCCCCTTCCAGAACAGGCGGGCAGTCGATTCATGGCACTGCAGGCATACCTGGTTGCGCTCGCCCACCGGTGTCGGCGAGTTGCGGCCGAAGGTGATCAGGTCGGCCTTGCTCTCACCTCCGGACTCGGCGTGCGCCCGGCCAGGACCATGGCACGCCTCGCACCCCCGCCGCTCGAGGCTGTTGCGCGGGTGGTTCAGGAACAGTTCCCCCATACGAGTCGCGGCGAAGCGCGTGAACTGCTCCCGGTGGCAGTCCGCACACAAGGCGCTGCCGCTCTTCCCGTTCTGGCCCCCGCTCTGCGCCGCAGCCGGGGGGCCGGAGCCCACCAGTAAGATGGGCAGTAGAGAAAGGCTGGCGAGGAGAAGACGGGCACTCTTCATGGGTGGCCTCCCGGCGCCGGTCCGCGCTTGCGCCAAGCTTGGTGTCCCGAGTCAGAAATCAGGTCAACCACCTGCTGGAGTTCGCGGCTTCGAGCCCAGGCTCCGGACGTAACGGGCGAGGGCTGCCATTTCCTCGGGCTTCAAAGTGTCCTTGAAGGACTTCATGTTCTTGCCCTTGCCGTGCTTCAGCACGCCGACAATCGAGTCGTTGGAACGCGCGGCAATGAAGGCGGAGTCGAAAGTCGGCAGGGCCGGCATCGCTTTGCGCATGGTGGCCGGGGGGACACCCCGCACACCATGGCACATCTTGCATTGGCTCTCGAACAAGGTCTTGCCGTCCGGGACCTGCGCGGCCTGCGCCGCGGCCGGACCGGCCGTCAGCGCCAGCGCAAGCAGGCAGCCTGACATGCCAATGACGCCACATCGCATAGTGCTCTCCACGCGTTTTTCGGTGGACGCTCGAAACGGGTTTTTCTCGCCCCCCGGATTTCTTGAGAACCACACCGGTACCCGCGCACCTCGTGTGCAATGGCCGTTCCGCACTGGCCGGAATTCTGTAATTAACGCTCGGCCAAGCACTTATGCCGCGAAACCGCCCCACCCGCGGGCGCGCGCCAGCGGGCTATTTGACCCAGGGCCGCGGGCCCCGAGCACCGTCCCGGCGGGCGATCTGCCCCACCCGCGGCGGCAATGGGCTCACCGGCCGGGCAGCGGGAAGGTGTCCTGGTACTCGGGCTCCTGTTTGCTGCCGGGCGGGCCGCGCAGCGAGGCCAGGTAGAGGGAGAGCTCCTCGATTTCCTGGTGGGTGAGCACGGGCGGGCCGAAGGGGGGCATGGTCGTTCCGGGGTGGAAGCGGGTGGGCTCCTCGAGGAAGCTATGGATCCAGCCTGGTGAGTGGCGGAGCCCGATCTCGATCAGTTCCGGGGCGACGTTGCCGCCCACGCCGCCAATACTGTGACAGTTCGCGCACCCCTGCTGCTTGAAGAGCGCGCGCCCGGCGCGTTCCGCGGGGGTGAGCGGCCGTCCCACCTCGGGGGGCGACACGGTCTGCACCTGTTGCACGGCGCCGCCGAAGAGGAAGGCCGAGGCGCCGAGGGCGAGGGCGAGCGCCGCCAGCGCTCCCGGGCGGCGGAGCAGGTGGCGGGCGCTGTTGCGGTCGAAGAAGGGGAGCGCCAGCAGCCCGGCCAGCAGCAGTATTGGCACGCCGACGGCGGCAGCCCCCTCGAGCGACCCGGGCACCATCTTGAGCAACTGGTAATGGGGGAGGAAGTACCACTCGGGGCGCGGGACATACGACGAGTCCGTAGGGTCGGCCGGCGCTTCCAGCCCGGCCGGGAAGAGCGCGGCCAGGGCAACAATGGCGGCAACGGCGCCCAGCGCAGCCAGCGCGTCCTTGCCGACGATATCGGGCCAGAAGCGGACCCCGCCCTTCTTGGTGCTGGCATAGGCCTGCCGGTAATACTCCGCGTACTCCGGCTGACTGGTCCGGCGGGGCGCGCCCGGTTCCAGGGCGCTGGTGCGCGGCGCAATCCCCTGGCGGATCACCAGCGTCAGGTGGACGAGCGCCAGCGCGCCCAGCAGCAGCGGCAGCCAGAGCACGTGCAAGGCGTAGAAGCGGGTGAGCGTGGCCGCCCCGAGCTGCGTGCCGCCGCGCAGCAGCTTGACCAGCATGGGGCCCAACAGCGGCACCGTGCCGGCCATGTTGGTGCCCACCTGCGTGGCCCAGTACGCCTTCTGGTCCCAGGGCAGCAGGTAGCCGGTGAAGCCGAAGCCGACCACCGCCAGGAGCAGGAGCAGGCCGACCAGCCAGTTGATCTCTCGCGGGTACTTATAGGCGCCCATCATGAAGATGCGGAGCAGGTGCGCCACGACCAGGACCATCATGGCGCTCGCGCCCCAGTGGTGGATGCTGCGCAGCAGTGCGCCGCTCACCACCTGCTCTTCCAGGAATTGGATGCTGTCGTAGGCGTGGTCCGGCGAGGGTGAGTAATACATGGCCAGCACCAGCCCGGTCACGAGCTGTGCCAGGAACACGCTGAGTGTGGCGCTGCCCAGGGTATGCCACCAGGTCAGGCGATCGGGCACTTCGCGGTCCAACAAACTGCGCTTCAGGGCGGCCAGGTCGGCCCGCTCGTTCAGCCAGCGGTAAGCCCGGCGCATGCGGCTATGCCTCCAGCTTCTGGGGCACACCGTGCTGGAATTCCTGATAGGCGACGTAGACCACGCCGTCCTCGACCTTGACCTCGAGCGTGTCCAGCGGCCGGGGCGGCGGGCCGGCGAGCACCGCACCGGTCCTGGCGTCGAACAGGCCGTTATGGCAGGGGCAGCGGAAGATGCCCGCCGCCTCGTCGTAGCCGTAGGCGCACCCCAGGTGCGGGCAGCGAGCGTTGTAGGCGGTGAAGTGCTCGCCATCCTCCGTGTAGAGCCAGACGCTGCGCAGCGTACGGACCGTCACCCAGGCGTCCTGCGCCGTCTGCACCGTGTCGATGCGGGAGGGTACGCCCAGGTTGAATCCGGCCGCGTCGCCCAACTTGAGCCACGCCTGACTGGCGGAGCGTCGCAGTGCCGGCGAGACGAGCGCCAGCAGTGAGGGGATCCCGGCCAGCGCGGCGGCGCCGGCTGCTGCGACGGCGGGCACCCACTTGAGGAACCCCCGGCGGCCGAGCCCGGCTCCGCCCATCCTGTCGGGCGCGCCCCCCGCGCCAGGGTTCGGTTTCACCCCCATATCCCCCTCCCGGATTACGGTCTCGACTGACCCGCTGGCGGCTAGCGCCCCGGCTCCCGGGAACCGGGCAGCGATGTTAGATACGCCAGCAAGTCGGCCATCTCATTGCCCTCGAAGACGGGCCAGGGTATGCCCAGCTCTTTCATGCGTGCTTCCATGAACGGCGCGTGCCCCCACATGAGGCGCGCGGCCTCGACGGGGGAGAGCACGGCCTGGGAGCGGGCGAGGTCCGGACCCACTTTGCCGCCCTTCCCGTTCACCGCGTGACAGCGGACGCACCCCTTGGCGGCGAAGAGGCCGCGCCCGCGCGCGGCGCTGGCCGGCGGGCCGAAGAAGCCAATGAAGTAGAGGTAGGCCACCAGGTCCGAGACCTCCGTGCCGCTGAATGTCGGGGGTGGTACGTCGTAGCGGAGCATGAGCTGCCGCATCCGGGAGCCATGGTTCCACAGCAGTCCGGCGAGCGCGCTGGGCGTGCGCGGCAGGTCGTGGCGGCTGAGATCGGGGCCCAGCTTGCCGCCGTGCCCTTGCACGCTGTGGCAGCGGATGCACCCCTTGATGGTGAACAGCTTCCAGCCTTCCCTGGGGTCGCCGGGCACGAGGGCGGGTGCGGGCGGCGGATCCCCGCGCCCCTGCGTGCGCAGGAAGGCCAGCAGATCGGCCATGTCTGTGCCCTGGAAGGTCAGCCGGTGGATGCCCAGAGTCTGCATGCGCTCCTGCATCTCGGGGCCGTGGTTCCACATGGCCTGGATCATGAGCAGGGCGGAGCCGAAATTGCCCAGCGACTCGACGGGCGGGCCGATCCCGCCGCCAGCGCCGGCCACGGCGTGGCAGGAGACACAGCGCTTGTCCCGGAACAGCCGCGCGCCGCGCGCCGAATCTCCCGGCTCGTCGAAGTAGTTCAGCACGTAGAGGTAGGCCATGATGTCGGCCATCTCGGACCCGGACAGCAGCGGGCGCGTGATGCCCAGCTCCCGCATGCGCTGGCTCATGCGCGGCGAGTGGTTCCAGAAGAGCCCGGCGAGCTGCGGCAGGTCGCGTTGCTGCCCCAGCCGGGACAGGTCGGGGCCGATCCTGCCGCCCCGGCCCTCGACCCGGTGACAGCGGGTGCACCCCTTGGCCTCGAAGAGCCGCTCGCCCCGCTGCGCGTCGCCCAGCGGCGTAAAGAGCTGGGCCTGCGCCTCGCCGGCCAGGAGCGCCAGCCAGAGCGCAGTCCACCATGCCGCCCCGCCCGCTCGCCGGACGAGGGGCCGCCAGTCAACGTACGACATAAGCCGCCTCCGCTTCAGGGGCCGGGAGATAGCCGCGGATCCGCTCCTCCACCTCGGCCAACCCCTTCTCCCGCCCCTCCTTGACTTCCCAGATCGAGACAATGGGAAAGAGCTTGGTGAACACCATGTACAGCAGCGTGAAGGTGGCGAAGAAGGCGGCTGTGATGGCCACCTCGACCCAACTGGGCGCGTAGGCCTCCTGCGGCCAGGGCAGCCTGGGGTTCACCAGCGTGGGCACGATGATGGTGAAGCGCTCGAGCCACATGCCGATCACTACCGAGATCGAGGCCACGACGGTCCCGGCCACCGTGCGGGTGCGCCGGTTGGCCAGGATGCCGAACGGGATCACGAAGTCGAACAGGACCATGGCCCAGAAGAACGCCGCGTAGGGGCCGCGCACCTTGGCCCAGAACACCACCATCTCCTCGGGCTCGTGGCCGTAGAAGGTGGTCAGGTACTCGGCAAAGGTGAAGTAGAACCAGAGCAGGGTCATGACCAGCAGCAGGATGCCCAGGTAATCGAAGTGGATGGGCTTGATGTAGCTCTCCAGGTGGTAGATCCGGCGCACCAGCGCCATGGCCAGGATCAGCGCCGCAATCCCGGAAAAGATGGCGCCGGCGACGAAATACGGGCCGAAGATCGTCGAGTGCCACATGGGCTGGATGGTCATAGCGAAGACCCAGGAGACGACGGTGTGCACGGAAACGGCGATGGGGATGACAATGACGGCCAGCAGCGCAATCACGCGTTCCAGCCGCCGCTGCTGCGCGTGGGTCCCCGTCCATCCCAGGGCCAGGGCCCGGTAGAGCCGGTGGCGCCAGCCGGCGACGCGATCCCGCAGCAGCGCCAGGTCCGGGATGAGCGGGACGTACAGGTAGATGCTGCTCACCGTCAGGTAGGTGGTGATGCTCAACACGTCCCAGATCAGGGGCGAGCGCAGTCGGCCGTGCATGAGGAAGGGGATCACGAAGTAGGCCCGATCCGGCCGGCCCAGGTCCACGACCACGCTGCCCAGGCCAAAGAACAGGACGAGCACGGTGATGGTCTCGGCCATGCGCGTGATGGGGCGCCGCCACTCTGCCCTGGACAGGCGCAGGATGGCCGAGATCAGCGTGCCGGCGTGGCTGATTCCGATGAAGAAGACGAAGTTGGTGATGTAGAAGCCCCAGAAGACCGGGCGGTTCAGCCCGGTCACGCCCAGGCCGCTGCGGAGCTGGGTGGTGTAGGCGTAGGCGCCGAAGAGAGCGACGGCCAGGAGCGCCGCGGCCACGGCATAAAACGACGGGCCAGTCCTGAGGATGGGGCGGAAGAGGGCCTCGTCCTGCTCGCGGGCCAGAGGCCGGGCGGGGCGTGCCTCAGGTCGCCGCATACCACTCCCCTTCCTCGAGGTAGATCACCTTGGGCTCGGTGCCCAGCTCCTCGAGCAGACGGAACGCGCGCGAGCTTTCCGCGAGCTGGTGCACGGTGGTCTCGGGGTCGTCCAGGTCGCCGAAGAACAGGGCCCCGGCCGGACAGCTCTGGACGCAGGCGGGCACGTACTCGCCCTCCCCCCGCACCTCGCGGCCCTCGGCCCGCGCCTGCTCGCGCGCCTTCTGCAAGCGGTGGTGGCAGAAGGTGCACTTCTCGATCACGCCCATGGGGCGCAGCGAGACATCCGGGTTCAGCGACTGGCGCAGCTCGGCCGGCCAGCGGAAGCGCGACCAGTTGTACCAGTTGAAGGCCTTGATCTGGTACGGGCAGGCGTTGGCGCAGTAGCGGCAGCCGATGCAGCGCGGGTAGATCTGGCCGACCAGTCCCTCCGGGTTCCGGTACGTGGCGCCGGTGGGGCAAACGTTGATGCAGGGCGGGGCGTCACACTGCTGGCAGAGCACGGGCAGGTAGCGGCTCTTGACGCGCGGGTAGTCCCGCTCCGTGACGGCCAGCACGCGCAGCCAGGCAATCTCGCGGCCGTAGGCGGCTTCCTCGGGCGTCGAGAAGGGGATGTTGTTCTCCTGCTTGCAGGCGACGACGCAGGCCTGGCAGCCGGTGCACCGCTCCAGGTCGATCACCATCCCCCAGCGCGGCTGCCGCGCTGCGCCGGTCAATTCTCGACTCCTGTTCACGCCCTGGTGACCCTCACGCGGGTGGAAAGCACAAGCGCGCCCGTGGCGGGATCGCGCTCGTCGCCCAGCAGCTCCATGACGTTGACGCCCCGGCCGCGCGCATAGCGCCCCAGCGCGGTATGCCCCTGCCCCCGGGGCATGGCCGCCACGCCGGGCATAATGCCGGCATATAGCCTGACTTGGGCGGCGACCCGGCCGGCGGCGGACTGGACCCAGACCTGATCGCCATCCCGGATGCCTAGGCGCGCGGCGGTCTCCGGGTTCAGCTCGACCCAGGAGCCCCATTGCACGGCCGTGTGCGGCGCGAGCACCTCCTGCAGGAACGGCTGGTTGGCGCCCTGCCCCTCGCCCAGCGCCAGCACGGCGAAGGTGTGCAGGTGGAGCGAGGAGGGGTCGTCCGCCGGCGCAGCGGCGGGGGCCACCTGGTGCGGCGGCAGCGCCGGGAACTCGAACCTGCCCGACGTCGTCCGCAGCACGCGCTTCCAGTCCTGGTAGCCGTACGAGGGGTCCGTCCATCCGCCCTTGGCCGCCAGCTCCTCGAAGAATTCGTCGAAGGAGCCGTAGGGCATGGGCGCCCACTCCCATTCGCGGAGCGGCGCGGGCGGTCCCTCCTGCCCGTGGGTCGCGAACACCATCCCGCGGCTCGCCGCGTACAGCCCCCGGGCCGCGTGGCGCATGGCTTCCCGGAAGTCCTGCCAGGGAAAGGCGCGGGCCACGCTCCCGCCCAGCGCGCGGGCGGTCTCAAGCAGCACGTCGCCCGGGTGCCGGGTCTGGTAGAGCGGGTCGGTAGCTGGGGGAGCCATGCTGATCACGGGATAGGGCACGCCGGGCGGCTGGGGCATGTCGTGCCACCCTTCGAGGAAGACGGGATCGGGCAGGATCAGGTCGGCGAGCTGGGCAGTCTCGTCCAGGAAGGGGGAGAAGCTGACCACCAGCGGCACCCGGCCCACTGCCTCACGGAACCGGTCCGATCCCGGCTGCGAGAACACCGGGTTGGCCTCCCAGAGCAGCAGCGCTTCAAGGGGGTAGGGCTGGCCGCTGCGTAGCGCGGCGGCGAGGCCGGAGATGGAGCCGCTGTCGGGGGCGGCACCCTTAGCGCCGGGGCTGAAGGAGGCGCTGGGGGCGAGCGGTGCGCGCGCCGCGCCCCGGCGGGCGGCCGTGTCGGGCGAGAAGGAAGGCCAGGGCGCCAGCGGGGCGGTGCGCGCGACCAGTGCGCCGCCGAGGCGGTCAATGCGCCCGGCCAGGGCGTTGAGCGCGTGCACCGCCGCGGCGGCCGCGGCTGCATCGGGGTGACCCGCGGGCGGCCCGATGGCGACGCCCGGCCCGTAGAGCGCGAACTCGGCCGCTATCCTGCGCAGTGTCTCTTCCGGCACGCCCGTGATGCGGGAGACGGCCGGGGGCTTGTACTCGCGCACCAGCAGGTCGCGGAAGCCGCCATGCCGCCGGCCGGCGGAATCCACCTGGTCCTCGAACCCCGCCGTGTGCCGGGCGACGAAGTCCCGGTCGAAGCGGCCATCTACCACCAGCAGATGCGCCAGGCCCCGCGCCAGCGCGGCCTCCGTCCCGGGGTTGACGGGGATCCATTCGTCCGCCTTGGCTGCCGTGGGCGAGAGGCGCGGCTCGAACTGCACCAGCTTGCCCCGCCGGCCCGGTGTGCCCTGGCGGACCTGAACCAGGGCGCGCATCTGCCGCACCGGGTCCCACCACCCGTCCACCAGTGGCACGCCGAAGCTCAGGATGTACTTGGCATTCTCGAGGTCGTAGGCGATGGGCGCGCGGATCCCTTGTGTGCGCCAGAGGGCGTAGGCGCTGGGATCCGGCAGCTCCGTGGTCAGCACGTTGGGCGTGCCGTAGGCGCGGGCAAAGCGGCGGAAGAGCTGGGCCAGGAGCCCCTCGGAGCGCCCCAGCACCAGCGCCACCGTGTGCGGCCGCTCCTGCTGCCGCAGAGCGCCCAGCCGCTCCGCCAGCATCCGGATCGCCTCGTCCCAGGCCAGGGGGCGCCACTGCCCCGAGCCGCGCGGCCCCGCCCGCTCGAGCGGCCCGCGGATCCGGTCCGGGTTGTACAGGAGCTGCAGCGATGCCTGCGCCACCGGGCAGAGCCCGCCGCGGCTCAGAGGGTGGTAGGGGTTCCCCTCGAGCTTCACGGCGCGAGCGTCGATGCGCCGCACTCGCACGCCGCACCCCCCCGAACACAGGTTGCACGACGTCGTGACCCACTGCTCCGGACCGTTCGCCACCCGCTCGTCCGTGCCCGTGGCCTCGAGCACGGCCCCGAGCTGCTGGCCGCCGGAGCCGGCCGCTACCCCCGCCGTGGACAACACCGTCAGCTTGAGGAAACCCCGTCGATCCAGGCTCAATCCGGCCTCCTAGCGATGGCAGGCGTTGCAGTCCACCAGCGCCCCCCGCTGCCCATGGCATTCGAGACACCACTCCATGGCCAGCTTCACGGCCGGGCGAGACGGCGGAACTGTCGCCTCGGCGATGGAGCCGTGGCAGGTCGAGCACTCGATTTTGCCCAGGGTGACGTGCCGGCGGTGAGAGAAAAAGACGTGGGCCGGCAGCCGGTACACCCGCCGCCAGGGGATCGCCTCACCCCTGGCCGCGAACTGCCGGACCTTCTCCTCCTCGAGACTCTCGCTCATGGGAGCGCTGTGGCACAGCATGCAGACAGTGGCCTGCGGCAGCCCCGCAAACGCCTGCTCCGCTACATGCTCGTGGCAAAGGCTGCACTCGAGCTCCAGGGCCGTGTGCTTCGCATGGTTGAACTGGATGGGCTGCACCACGCGCTGGCCGCGTCCGCGACTGACCAGCACGCCGCCCAGAATGGCCAGCAACAGGACCAGGGGGACGACGCGCCCCACGCTCAGCCTGCCATCCCGCCGTGCCGCGCGGAACGCGCGCCCCACCTGGCCCAAACGCGCCGGTCGAAAACCGCTCCCCAGGCCTGTACAGGCCACACGGCCGGTGGTTCGAGTTCGTAAGTAAGGCGCCGAATGCCACCATACTTGCGAACTCGACCACTTAGGCTCGGCGCGTCCTTCACAACCCTCCGCCTGTGCTCCATCCGTGTCCCGGGAAACGTCGAAACCAGAACCAACTTGCCCTCTCTTTGCGCTGCTCAGGGCTGGCAACCCCCGTTCCGCAGGGCAGCGAAGCGCCTAACCCGTTGCACTCCTGAAGGTTGGCGCGGGGTCGGCCCATCTTTGCCCCGCCCCCGGCTGGGCCATTTAGCCCAAGCCGCCCGGGACATTTCATCCCGAAGCGGGGCATTTCACCCGGGTGGTGCGCGGGTCTGAGTGCTAACTCCTTGGCAGTACGCGAGTTGCCCGGGTGGTGCTGGCGGCCCGCCGCTTGCCTCTCGCCGATAGGTCGCGCTTCTACTCGAGGCTCAGCTTGCCTGCGAACCAAAATGGTCCGGTTCGCGCTTGCGCCCCTGGAGCGGGGCGTGGGCGCCCTGCCTGGCAAGGCGCGAGGACCACGAATAGCGGCACAATTTTGAGGGCGAGCGTTCGCCACTGGGCGGGCTGCGGCGGGGTCTTGCGAATGCGGGCGTAGTTGCGCGTAGTTGCGGATCGGACCACCAAGGAGGAAGCAGCGTTCATGGCGGTGCGGGTGGCGGAAGCGCCCTGGCGTGCAGGGCACGGACGGAACCCCCTGCGCGGCCGGTTGAGCCGGCGGCTGCTGGTGTGGTTCCTGGTGTTATCGCTGGCTCCGCTGTTCGTGTCCAACACGGTGGGGTACGTCAGGAGCCAGGGCATCGTCGAGCGCCTGGTCCAGCGCTACGTGAGCGTGATTGCGGAGGTGGAGGCGCGGCACATCCGGGATCAGGTGCAGCGGCACGTGTTGGGGCTGCAGGCGATCGCGGCGGGGAATGAGTTTCTGGCGGCGGGCGCGGTGCGTTTGAGCGGCGGTGCGGCGGGGCCCATGGGGGTGGTAGCGGACCGCGCGGCGCTGGAGCGGCATCTGAGCCGGAAGCTGGGCGAGCTGCGGGTATTCGACGTCCTGTACCTGCAGAGCGTGGCGGGCCGGGTGCTGGCGGCGACCGCGCCGCTGGACTCGCAGCTCGTGGCGGCCTGGGCCCCGGGCCTGGTGCCGCCCGCCTTCCAGCGACTGCGGCCCGCGGCGCGGGTAGAGGCGCCGCGCTTTCGGCTGACGGCGCCGGTGTTGGGGCGGGCGGGGAAGACGGTGGCCTTTCTGGTGGGGGTCGTGGGGCCGGGCCGGCTGCCGGTCTTCCTGGAGGTGCCGGAGCGGCTGGGCGGGGCGCTCGAGGGCGCCATAGTGGACGAGAACGGCCA
>JACQVE010000204.1 GCA_016209965.1 Gemmatimonadota bacterium
AGCCGGGACCTCGCCCTGGCAGGCCTTTGCGTTTCCGTCGCGCTGGCAGGGGCGGGGACCTGGAGCGCGGATGGGTGGCTGCGCCGCGGCGCGTCGCGGTTCGCAGCCCGGCGTGACGTGATCCTCACCGTGCTGCGCCTGAGTCTGGCCTACACCCTGGTCGCATCGGCCCTGTTCGCCGGCGGCGTCCTCGATAACCACCTCAACAGCACCCTGCCGAGGTGGATGGTTCTCGGACTGGGCGTGCTTCTCGCCGCTGGGCTCGCACCGCGGTGGGCGGCGGTGTTGGTAGCCCTGTGGCTGCTTTACGTCGTGCCGGTGAACCTCTTCAGCCAGTGGTTCTTCCCGGGTCTCGACGCCGTGAAGCGGGAGATTCCGCTGCTCGTCGGCGCTACGCTCTATGCGATGGCCGGTGCCGACCGGTGGACCTGGCCCCGGCGTGGTCTCCTGGGCACATCAGGAGCCGTTCGAACGCACGGAGCTGATCCCTTTCCCGTGAAAGCTGGGCAATAGGCCGGACAGCGCGCTCCGTGATGGCCGGCCGACGGACCACATCCGGCATGGACAGGATGTGCTCCTGGATCTCGGGCGCCAACCGGAGCATCCCCATGACCTGTGTGACCCGAGCCCGGGTGATCCCTTCCCGCCGGGCAATCTCGGCCTGGTTGGCGGCGTCGCCGGACTCGACGAGGACCTGCCCGACTGCCGGAGCCGCTTCTCGGTGAAGTAGGACCGGAGCCGGGCGTTGCCCGAATGCTCCCGTAGCGCGGCCAGGACGCGCTCGGGCAGCTCGAGGACCTTGAGGACCCGGGCGAGCCGGGAGTGGTCCTCCCCCGTAGCCCGGGCGAGCGCCCGTATGCTGCGGTAGCCGTTGTCCTGCATCACCCGCCGATACCGCTCGGCGCGCTCCCAGGCGGGTTCCTCGTTCATAAGGTTCTGGTAGGCCCGCCACTCGCGGGCGTGCATGGGCCGGTCGCCGCCCGCCCCCGCACGCTGGGGCGCGTCGCCGCTGATGAGGGCCCGGCGGCGGTTCCGGTAGACTGCGAAATAGTTGTCGATTAGAATCATGGCCGGAAGACGGTCTTCAGCCTCCTCCATGTCGGGGTTCCACACCAGCGAGGTGTGGCGGTGGAGGTCGGGTATGGCAAGGGACGGCTGCTTCTGGATCCTGGGGCGGGTGGATAAGGTACTGAACGGGGCGTTCTGAAGGAGAGCTAACCTGTCCACTTCGAGCCCCCACATTCCCCTGCGCGGCGCGGATCCGGCCGCCGGGGTGCAGGACGCCGTTGACCTGCGGCTGCTGGAGAAGCTGGTGGACGCGGTCGAGCTCGTCTTCCATGGCAAGCGCGAGGTGGTCCGCCTGGCGGTCGCGGCGCTGCTCGCACGCGGGCACCTGTTGTTCGAGGATGTGCCCGGCGTGGGCAAGACGACCCTGGCGCGCACGCTCGCTGCCGGGCTCGGGCTGACGTTCCGGCGCATCCAGTTCACCAGTGACCTGCTCCCCTCGGACGCGCTGGGCGTGGCCATTTACAATCCGCACACGCGCGAGTTCGAGACGCGGCCAGGACCCATCTTCGGCAACATCATTCTCGCCGACGAGATCAATCGGGCGCCGCCGCGCACGCAGAGCGGCTTGCTGGAAGCGATGCAGGAGGGGCGGGTCACGATTGGAGACCGCACCTACGAGCTACCCCGTCCCTTCCTGGTGATGGCCACGCAGAACCCGCTCGAGCACCACGGCACGTATCCGCTGCCGGAGAGCCAGCTCGATCGCTTCCTCATGCGTCTCAGCATCGGCTACCCGGACGAGGCCGCGGAGCGGCAGATCCAGGTCGAGTCGCGGGGCACGGGGGACCCGGTCGAGGCGCTCCGGCCGATACTGGATCGGGACGATGTGATCGGGCTTCAGGAAAAGGTCGAGGAAGTACGCTCGGATCCGTCGCTGGTGGATTACGTGATGCGCATCGTGCGTGCCACGCGGAGCGACCCCCGTCTGCAGATGGGGGTGAGCCCGCGCGCAGCCATCGCCCTGTTCCGCGCGGCCCGTGCCTACGCGCTCCTGGAGGGCCGCAGCTACCTGGTGCCCGACGATGTGCGCCGCCTGGTCACCCCCTGTCTGGCTCACCGGCTGCTCCCCACCGGCGCGGCGGGCGCGACAGCGGAGGCCCACGAAGAGGCGGGGCTGATTCTCGAAGAGCTGGCGGACGCCGTCCCGGTGCCGGTCTGAGGCGAGCTGGAATGCCGGACCCGGCGCCTCCGCCGCCGCGCCCCACCTTGCGCGCCGCACTCGCCCGGCTGCGTGACCTGCTCGCCTGGCTGAGGCCGCCCCGCCGCCTGCGCTTTACCCGCGCTGGCGCCGCCTTCACGGCCGGCGCCTTCACCCTGGGCTTTGCCGCCATCAACACGGGCAACAACCTGCTCTACCTGCTACTCGGCGCGATGCTGGGAGCGATTGCGCTGAGCGGCTGGATGTCCGAGCAGGCGCTGCGCGGGCTCGAGCTGCGGCGGACGCTACCGCGCGGCGTGACGGCCGGGCGGCCGGCGCACCTGGCGTACGAGGTGCGGAACACCAAGCGGCTCATGCCCAGCTTCGCCCTCGAGCTCCTCGAGCGCGGCCTTGGCGGCCGCGCCTACGTCCCGGAAATCGCGCCGCGCGGCGCTGCGCTCGCTCGCGCCGACGTCACCTTCGCACGGCGCGGCGTCTACACGCTGGGGCGCCTCGAAATCGCCACCTCGTTCCCCTTCGGCCTGTTCGTCAAGTCCCGCGATATGGTCCTCCCGGGCGCGATCGTGGTGTGGCCGCGGACGGACCGCGAGGTACGCGAGGCGCGGCCTGGCGGCCAGCGGGCCGTGCGCTCCGGGCCTCTGCCGGCGGGCGCGGCTGGCGGGCGCAGTGAGTACCGAGGGCTGAAGGAGTACCGGCCCGGCGACGAACCGCGCGACGTCCACTGGCGCTCCAGCGCCCGCTTGGGAGAGCTGATCGTGCGCGAATACGAGCGCGACCAGGCGCACACCCTGTGGCTCTGTCTGGACCTCCGGGCTCCGCAGGGAGAGCGCGCTGAAGCCGCTGTCGAGATCGCCGCGGCGCTCGCCGCCCGCGCGGCGCGGCGCGGCGAGCGCTTCGGGCTGGCGACCGCCGACGGCGTCATCGATGTCGGGACTGGCCTGCCGCAGCTCGAGCGGGTGCTCGACGCCCTGGCACGCGCGCGCTTCCGCACCGACGCCCGCGCCCTCAACCCCCCCGCCGGCCTCGAGACCTGCGTCCTGGTCACGGCTCGAGCCGTGCCGGCCGCTGGCTTCGGCGATGTATTCTCCGCCGCCCGGGAGGCGGCATGACGATCCGCCGCCTGCACCGCCGCCTGGCCGTGCTCATGGGAGGGTGCGCTCTCGCCGCCTATATCAGCGGCCTGGGCTTCGAGCCGCCCTCCCTGCTCGCCGCCGCCGCCCTCGCCCTCGCGCTCTTCTGGCAGCCCGCCCCGGAGCTGGCCCGCAGGGCCGAAGCCGCCAGCCTCACCGCCGGCGCCCTGCTCGGCGCCCGCGTCCTCTACCACATGCTGGTGGTCTCGGAAGACCTCATGACCCCGCTCATCGACCTGCTGCTCCTCCTCCTCTGCGTCGAGGCACTCAAGCCTCTCGATGCGGGCAACGACGCCCGCCTCTATGTCCTCTCCTTCGTGCTGCTGGCGGCAGCCACCGCGTTCGCCCCGGGCGTGCTGTTCGGCATCAGCTACGTCGCCTACGTGGTCCTGGCCACTCTCGCCCTGGTGGTAGGCTTCCTCGCGCGCCAGGCTCAGCACTACCGGCTGCGCAGCGTGCGGGTCGGCCGTCGCTTCCTCTGGGCGACTGCGGGACTCTCGGCCGTAACTCTGGCCATCAGCGCCTTCGTGTTCGTCTCCTTCCCCCGTGTGCCCCGCGGCTGGGTCGGCCGCGGTGCGCCCGAGCTGGTCCTCGCCGGCTTTGCCGAGCAGGTTTCGATCGGCCGCCACGGCTCACGCATCTACGCGAACCCCGAGGTGGTGCTGCGCGTCGAGTTCCCCACAGGCCGCCCCGCCGACGTGGAACCCCTCTACTGGCGAGGCCGGTCGTATGACCACTTCGACGGCGTCGAGTGGTCTCGCTCGCCCGCGCTGGCGTCGGCGGCGGTGCCATCCCGCTGGTATACCGAGCGCTGGGAAGGCGCCATTCGCCGACAGGACATCTACGGCGCGGCGCCGGGCGCCCGTGTCCTCTTCGGGATGCACCCCGTGATCAGCGTCATCCCGCGCTCCGCCATCATGCCCTACATGGACCAGGCTGGGGACCTGAGCTACGCGGGCGGCGATACGCCCGTGTATTCGACGCTGTCCATCGACGGCTACCCGGGCGAGCATAGCCTGAGGTCCGCACCAGCCGGCTTCGCCCCGGCGCGCGACTTCTACCTGCAGCTCCCGCCCGTTTCCCCACGCGTCCGGCGCCTGGCCGATTCGCTGGTGGCCGGGGCCCCGACCCGCTACGACCAGGTGCGCGCCCTAGAAGACTGGCTGCGACGCGAGTTCCGCTACACCCGTGAACTGCCGGCGAGTGCGGGGGAAGCGACGCTGGAGTCGTTCCTCTTCCGCCGGAGGGCCGGCCATTGCGAGTATTTCTCCACGGCGCTGGTCGTGCTGCTGCGCACCCTGGGCATTCCCGCGCGCAACGTGAACGGGTTCGTGGGTGGCGACTGGAACGAGTTCGGCAGCTACCTGGCCGTGACTCAGAACAACGCGCACTCCTGGGTGGAAGTCTGGTTCACGCGCATTGGCTGGGTCCCCTTCGACGCCACGCCGCCCGCAGGCCGCGCGGCCAACGCGGCTGGCGGCCGGGATGGGCGCGCCGGCGGCATCTGGGCCGGCTGGCTGTGGGTGGATGCGCTCCAGCACCGCTGGGCCAAGTGGGTGCTTGACTACGACCTCAGCAAACAGCTCTCCTTGGTCCGCCGCACTGCCGGCGCCTTCTCGCGCCAGGCCGAGCCTGGCTCGCCTGCAGAGGAGCAGCGGCCCGCGGGGCCGGCCTCCCGGCCGTCTCCTCTGCTCCTGGCCTTGACTGCCGCAGTGCTGCTCGGCGCCATCGCCTACGGCCGCGGGCGACGGCGCCCGCCTCAGGCCGCGCGCATCTACCTCGCGCTGCGGCGAGAGTTCGAGCGAGCCGGCTTCCAGGATGCCCGCGACGCTCCGCCCCTCATCTTTCTGGATGACCTGCGCCGCCGAGCTGCCCCCGGGCTGCGCCACGCCGAAAAGGTCGTGGCCGCCTACCTGCGCATCCGCTTCGGCGGCGCCGCCCCGGAACCGGCCGTGCTCCGGCACATGGCCCTCGAGCGCGGCGCCGCGCGCGCCGCGCTGCGCGCCGCCCGGAGACCCCGCCAGCAGTCCCGCCCGCGCCCGCGCTCTTAGGATTGCTCAGCGGGCCCCTGCTGCTGCGCGCCGATTCCTTGCCAGCGCCGCGCGGCGCGGGCATCTTCCGCCCATGGCCATCCGGCGCTTCGTGATCGTAGGGCTGGGCAACTTCGGCTCGGGCCTCGTGGAAATGCTGCGCGCCCGTGGCCACGACGTCATCGCCGTGGACGTCTCCGAGGCACGCGTCGAGGCCGTACGCCGCTACGCCAGCCGCGCCGCCGTGGCGGACGCCACGGAACCGGCAGCCCTCGAGCGGCTGGGCGCCGCCGGCGCCGATGCGGGCGTGGTGAGCGTGGGCACGGACATCGCCAGCAGTGTCCTGGCCGTCATGGCGCTGGGGGACGTGGGAGTGCGCGAGATCTACGCCAAGGCCATTTCCGCCGAACACGCCAAGATCCTCGACCGGCTCGGCGTCACCGAGGTCATTCGCCCCGAACGTGAAACAGCCTTCCGCCTGGGGACCAGGCTCTCCATGCGGCTGCTCAATTACATGCCCATCGCGCCCGGGCACAGCATGCAGGAAATGCCTACGCCCGACGCCTTCATCGGGGAAACGCTGCTGGATCTGAAGCTGCCGCAGAAGTACGGGATCGCCATCGTCGCCATCCACGACGTGCTCACCGACGCGCTGCACGTCGTCCCGCCCGCGGACTACGTGCTCAAGGACTCGGATACCTTGCTTATCGTGGGAAGCGACGAGGCGCTCGGCCGGCTCAGCCGGCTCACGCCCGGTTAGGTCGGCCGCCGCTCAGACGTCGGCCAGTGGGTCCCTGGTGACCGGATGCTTCGGCCGCTCTTCCGGCGGCGGCTTCCGCAGCTTCGCCTGCGCCGGTATCCCCAGCGCCACCTCACCGGCCGCCACACCCCGCGTCGCCACCGCCAGCGCGCCCAGCATCGAGTCGCCCTCCATGTGGACGCCACCCAGCACGGTAGCATGGTACGTCACGCGCACGCCGTCGCCCAGCACGGTCACCGGATTCTCCACCTCGCGCTGGTCCGCCAGGGCATGCGTGTGGCTGTAAACGTTGGCGTAGTCCGCGATCGACACGCGGTTGCCCAACACAATGCCGCCCCGGTCATCCAGCAGCACATGCCGGTGCACGACCACGTCGTCGCCCACCTCCATGTTGTAGCCAAAGGAGAACTTCACGAAGTGGAAGCACTTGAAGTTGCGCCCGCAGCGCTTGAAAACGTGCTGCGCCAGCAGGCGCCGGAACTTCACCCCCAGATGCACGTTCTCGCCCAGCACGCTCTTGTCGAACATCTCCCACAGCCACAGCAGCGGCTTCACCCGGTAATAGCGCGCGCCGTCTACCTCGGCGTAGTACTCCGGCTCCAGCGTGATGCAGCGCGGATCCATCTGCAGCAACGCCAGGCGCGTCGCTTCCGGCAGCCCCGCCACATCCGCCTCCCGAACCTGCGGATAATAGATCTCCGTCAGCACACGCCGGCACAACTCGTTGCGGTCGCACGCCGGATCGCTCAGCTCCTCCGCCAGGCCGCCCAGCCAGCCATCGTACTCCCGCTCCGCCCACTCCGCCACCGCCACTCGCCTCAAGGGCAAAAACGCCATGCGCACCCCCTCCTTCCGGCGCCGCGGCCCCCACCGGGCCATCTGCGGGAGGCCGCAAGCTAGACCAATGACCTTCTCAGTGTCAACGCGCCACGGAACGCGCCCTCCCAGAGCCTGCGCCCCGCCCTTGACAGCGGCGGGGCGCTCGCGTATATAGCCATGCGATTGAGAATCAATCTCAACTAGCTACGCCCGCTGCCAGCTAGGAAGAATGGCGGGCGCGGTGTCGGGGATCAACCTCCTTTGAAGACCATGGCCCTTTCAGCGGGGAGGCGAAGACTCATGCAAACGACGGCGGGTGTGTTGTGCCCGCGGCGGTGCCGCGGCGTGGCCGATGTAGCCGGGCTGGTGTGCTCGTTTCTCCTTCTTCTCTGGCCGGCGGAGTTGGGGGCGCAGGGGCATTCCGTGCGGGGTGTGGTCCAGGTAGAGGGCAGCGGCGAGCCGGTAGTGGCCGCCGTGGTAGAGGTGGTGGAGCTGGGGGCCTCCACGTCCACTGATGGGGAGGGAGCCTTTGTGCTGTCGGGCCTCCCCGCGGGGGCCTACACGCTCAAGGTGTCGGCTCTGGGCTTTGGGGCGTGGAGTGGCCCGCTGACGCTGGGGAGCGGTTCCGGGGGGGTAGTGGAGGTTGCCCTGGCGCTGGCTCCTATCCAGATCCCCCGGATCACGGTGCTGCTGGGTCGCACGCGGCTTCTCGGTGATCCCCGGCGGATCGACCGCATCCCGGGTTCGGCGCATTACCTGGGTCCTGAAGAGTTGGAGGGGTACAGGCTGGCCTACGATGACGTGCACGCCGTGCTCCGGCGCGTGCCCGGGGTGTTGCTTCAGGAGGAGGACGGGTACGGTCTTCGGCCCAACATCGGGATGCGGGGCACGGGTTCGGACCGGAGCTCCAAGATCGCGGTAATGGAGGATGGAGTGCTGATTGCCCCGGCGCCGTATGCGGCGCCGGCCGCGTACTACTTTCCTGTAGTGGGACGCATGGAAGCGGTCGAGGTGCGCAAGGGTTCGAGTCAGATCAAGTACGGCCCCACCACGATTGGGGGGGCGCTGAACCTGGTTTCGACCTCTATCCCGTATGATCTGAAGGCCTCGGCGGAGGCGGCCGGTGGAGAAGACGCGACGCGCAAGGTTCGGTTGAAGGTGGGCGATTCGTACCGGAACATGGGGTGGCTTTTCGAGTCCTACAACCTCCGGACGAACGGCTTCAAGCATCTGGATGGCGGCGGGGACACCGGTTTCGACGTGCAGGATTATGTGGCCAAGTTGCGAGTGAACACGGATACCCTGCGGCCGGTCTATCAGGAGCTGGAGCTCAAGGCGGGTTGGACCGACCATGTTTCCAACGAGACGTATCTGGGTCTGACGGAGGCTGACTTCCGCGTTTCCCCTTACCGCCGCTACGCCGCCTCGCAGCGTGACCTGATGGAGGCTGAGCACCGGCAGGTGCAGCTCCGTTATTTCCTGCGCCGGCCCGGCGCGTTCGACGTGACGGCCACCCTCTACCGCAACGATTTCCAGCGGAACTGGTACAAGCTGCAGAATGTGGCCGGCCGGGGCATGGCCGCTGTCCTGGAGAGCCCGGACCGCTACCCCGCCGAGCTGGCGATCCTGCGGGGGGCCGACAGTCGGCCGGGTGCGCTCGTGGTGCGGGCGAACAATCGGGAGTACTATGCCCGGGGAGTCCAGACCGTGATGGGGCTGCGCCTGGCTAGCGAGGGCGCCATCCACGACCTCGAGACGGGCGTACGCTACCACCAGGACTCGGAGGACCGCTTCCAGCATGAGGACGCCTTCCAGATGAGTAGCGGCCGCATGCTCCTCACTCGGGCGGGCGCGCCGGGAAGCCAGAGCAACGGCGTGAGCGAAGCGAACGCCTGGGCTTTCTTCCTGCAGGACCAGATCACCTTCGGCCACTGGGGGATCACGCCCGGCCTGCGCTACGAGAGTATCGAGTTCTCCCGGACCGATTACGCCAGGGACGACCCGGGCCGCACCCGCCCGGCGGTGCGGCGGAACGCTTCCCAGGTGCTTATCCCTGGCCTGGGCGTCAGCTACGCCCCCCTGGCGCCGGTCACGCTCTTCGCCGGCGTGCACAAGGGGTTCGCGCCCCCCGGCCCCGGGGCCGATGAGGCCACCCGGCCGGAGGAGAGCATCAACTACGAGCTGGGCATGCGGCTGCGGCGGCCTGGGCTTCACCTGGAGGCCATCGGATTTGTCAGTGACTACAGCAACATCCTGGGGAAGGCGACCCTGTCTGTGGGCGAGAGCGGGACGGGCGACCTCTTCAACGGCGGCGCCGTCGACATACACGGCTTCGAGCTGTCGGCCGCGTACGACCTGGCGCGCGGCGGCGGTGCCGGACTCGAGCTCCCCCTCCGGCTGGCCTATTCGTACACCCGGGCGGAGTTCAGGACGTCGTTCCAGAGCGAGTTCGAGCCCTGGGGCATGGTTCGCGCCGGCGATCTGCTCCCCTACCTGCCGGCGCATCAGCTCCAGGCGAGCCTGGCCCTCGAGTACCTGCCCTGGGCGGTTCGCCTCGAGGGAAGCTACACCAGCCGCGCGCGCACCGTCGCCGGGCGGGGTCCGATTCCACCGGGGCAGGGGACGGACGCGGACCTGGTGGTCAACCTGAGCGGCGACTACAGGGTAGTACCGTGGGGGACCGTGTACGCGGCCGTGCAGAACCTGACGGACGCCACCTACGTGGCGGCGCGCCGGCCGGCAGGCGCGCGTCCCGGGCTGCCCCGTACCATCGTGGCCGGCGTGCGGCTCAACCGCTGAAGGCGGCGGCGGCAAGCCGAGTCATGTTGCGGAGGCCCCATGCAGGATGTCACCAGGAAGCGGCTGTGGCGCAAGCTGGAGGCGCTGCCCGACGAGCAGCTCTACCAGGTGCTGGACTACATCGAGTTCCTGCAGTCCAGGTACGCGCCCGATCGCGCCCCTGAGCCCACCGGGTTCCAGCGCTTTGCCGAGCGTTTCGAGGATCGCCTGCGCGCTCGCGCGCTGCTGCCGCGGGCGATGAGCGGGGCCATGAAGCTGCTGGGCGCAACCGGCCACATGCTGGAAGGTGTCGCGGAGGTGGGGCGACATTTGCTCTCCCCTGGGGGCGCCGGTGCCGGGCAGGGCGCGCCCTCGGCGACTCGGGCGCCGGCCCGCGAACCCGCCGCGAGTACTCCCGTCCAGCAGGCGGCTCCGCCCGATGCGGGTCCGGCGCCGGCAGGAGACGGAGGCGAAGACCGGGCCGTGAGCGGGGCCGGCTAGCGGATGGCGGCGCGCTTCAGGCGATGGGGGCATCGCAGCGCGCGCGGCGTCGTTATCCCCCTGCTCCGGCAGCTCCCGGCGTTCCTCAAGCTGCTATACCGGCTGTTCCGCGACCGCCGCGTGTCCCCCTGGGATAAGGCCCTGGTCGCCGCCGTCATTGCCTACATCCTCACACCTGCGGACCTGCTTCCCGACATCCTCTTCCCCCTCGGCTTCGTGGACGACCTCTATCTGCTCGGCCTCGCCCTCGACCGCCTCCTCGCCGGCGCCGGACGCCGTGTGCTTCTGGACCACTGGGAGGGCTCCCCGCGGAGCCTCCGCCTGCTCGTCCAGGAGCTGGACCAGATCGGGGCGCTCTTGCCCCGCCCCGTGCGGCGGCTGCTTCGCGGCCGCCTCCGGCCCTGAGCCAGCTCGCCTGCCTCTTGGAGGCTGAGTTCGAACGAGAGAGGGTGGGTCAGGATGTCCCCGGGCTTGACACAAATGCCCCCCTGCCCCCTGCCCTCCCGGGGACGCTTGACAGGCGGCGTCGCCGCGCGGTATCCTTGGTCATGGGAGGACGATCCTGCGCAGCCGCAACGCAAGCGACGCCCGCGGGCTGCAGCGCGTTCAGACGCGCTCCGTGCCGGCGGGTGTTCTGCATCTGCCCGCCAAGCCGATGATCGATCCCGAGCGCCACCCGAGATTGCTGGGCGAGGGGCTGACGTTCGACGACGTGCTGCTGGTCCCCGACTACTCCGACGTGCACCCTCGCGATACCGATGTCAGCACCCGTCTCACCAACTCGATCACGTTGGGCATCCCGCTGGTCTCCGCGGCCATGGATACGGTGACCGAATCCCGCATGGCGATCGCCATGGCGCGGGAGGGCGGACTGGGCGTGATCCACAAGAACATGCCCATCGAGCGACAGGCGGCGGAGGTGGATCGGGTCAAGCGCTCCGAGAGCGGCATGATTCTGAATCCCATCACGCTGCCGCCCGACCGCCCGCTCGCCGACGCGCTGCGGCTGATGGAGGAGTTCTCGATCAGTGGCGTGCCGGTGGTGGACGAGGCGGGACATCTGATCGGCATTATCACCAACCGGGACCTGCAGTTCGAGACGGACCTGAGCCGGCCGATAGGCGCGGTCATGACGCGCGAGGGGCTGATCACGGCGCCCATGGGCACGTCGCTCGAGGAGGCGCAGCAGATCCTGCATCGCCACCGTATCGAGAAGCTTCCGGTGGTGGACGCGGAGAACCGGCTGCGTGGGCTGATCACGGTCAAGGACATCTTCAAGCGGCGGCAGCATCCGAACGCATCCAAAGACCGGCACGGCCGGCTGCGGGCCGGGGCGGCGATGGGCACGGCGCCACAGGATCTGGATCGGGCGGCCGAGCTTCTGGCAGCGGGGTGTGACGTACTGGTGATCGATACGGCGCACGGGCATTCCGAGGGTGTGCTGACGGCGCTGGCCCGGACGCGGGAGCGGTTCCCGGACGCGCAGATCATTGCCGGCAACGTGGGCACGGCGGCCGGCGCCCGCGCTCTCGTGGAACGGGGGGCTGACGCGGTCAAGGTGGGTATCGGCCCGGGCAGTATCTGCACCACTCGCGTCGTCACCGGGGTGGGCGTGCCGCAGCTCACCGCCATCGTGGAGGCGGTGGGTGGTGTGGAAGGACGGGTTCCGATCATTGCGGACGGGGGGATCCGCTTCTCTGGCGACATCGTGAAAGCCCTGGCTGCAGGCGCCCAGGCGGTCATGATGGGGTCGCTCCTGGCCGGCACCGAGGAAAGTCCCGGGGAAAGCTTCCTGCTCGAGGGCCGCCGTTACAAGACGGTGCGCGGCATGGGCTCCCTCGCCGCCATGGAGCAAGGATCGGCTGACCGTTACTTCCAGGAGGAGGCCGCCGCGGGGCGCAAGTTCGTGCCCGAGGGGATCGAGGGGCGCGTGCCCTACACCGGTCCGGCTGCGGATATCATCTTCCAACTCGTGGGCGGGATCCGCAGCGGCCTGGGCTACTGCGGCTGCAAGGACACGGAGGCGCTGCGTACACGCGCGCGCTTCCTGCGCATAACGGGAGGCGGGCTGCGCGAGTCGCACCCCCACGACGTCGCCATCACGCGCGAGGCGCCCAACTACCACCTCTGAGCTGCAGCACTGCCACTGCCGGGCACACTCCTTGCCCCGCTGCCCGGCACCTGAAACACGAGCGGACCCATGCCTCCCAACCGGCCATGATCTCCAGTGAAGACATCCAGCGGTTGATCCGGCGCGACGCCAACGAGGAGCCGGTGCTCTCGGTGTTCCTGGACATGCAGGTGAACTCGGAGAACAAGCGGACGTACTCCGTATTCCTCCATCAGGAGCGGGCTCGGCACGCGGGCTCGGGCAGCCGGCGGGAAGAGATGAGTGCCGCCTTCGGGCGCATCGAAGGCTGGCTGGCGGACGAGTTCCAGGCGACGAACAAGGGTGTGGCGGTCTACACGCAAGTGGGCGGCGAGTGGCTGGAGGGCCTGCAGTTCCCGGTACCGGTCCAGAACCGCACGGTGCTGGCCGACCGTCCGGTGATCACGCCGCTCGCCCAGATCCTGGAGAGCTACCACCACTACGGCGTGATTCTGGTGGATCGGGAGCATCTCCGCATGACCAGTGTTTACCTGGGCGAGCCGGTGCACGAGCACGAGGTGCGCACTTCGCCCTACCCCACGCCCCACGACGTGCAGCGCGGCGGGTACTCGGCGATTGACTTCCAGAAGCGGAAGGCGGAGGAAGTACGTCATTTCTTCAAGGAATTCGCTCTCGAGGTAAGCGAATTCGACTGCCGCTACGCCCCCGACACGCTGGTCCTGTCGGGCACGGACGAGAACGTGAAAAACTTCCTGGAGTTCCTGCCTGCACCCGTGCGCGAGAAGGTGGGCCATACCGCGCATGCGCCGGTGGACGCGTCCGCTGCGGAGGTGCTGGAGCGGCTGGCCCCTTACTTTGGGGAGCAGCTCGAGCGCGACGAGGCGCTGGCGATCGACCTGCTGCGCGATCGCGTACGGAACCGCCACCTGGCCGTGGCCGGTTTCCAGGACACGCTGGAGCAGTTGCAGGAGGCAAAAGTCGACACCCTGGTGATCGCCCGCGACATCGAGCGCCTGGGCGCCCGCTGCTGCCGCTGCGGCTTCTATCTGGACCGGCAGGCCTCTGCTTGCCCGTACTGTGGCGGGGAGACTGCCCAGGGCGTGGACCTGGTCGAGGCCATGGTCCGCATCGCCGAGGAGCAAGACGTGCCGCTGCGCTTCGTGAGCCCCGCGACCGTCGCGGACCTGCACGGTGTGGGCGGACTGCTCAAGTTCTGAGGGCCGAACACTGCCTGCGGCACCGGAGCTGGCGGGCGCTGCTGCGGACGCGCTGCGCGCCCGCTTGACACGTTTCCAGCCTTCGGTCTATCTTCGCATCGCTTTCCTGCGACTTCGCCTGACCGAGAGGGAGCGGATCGCCGCGAAACCGTGCGACCACTTTCGGCACTAGAACCTGGTGAGCACGGGGAGCTGCGGGCGCGGCTCGGCTCACTGAGCGGCGTACGCCGGGTATTGCTGGATCCGGCCGCCGCCGGAGTGTGGCTGCTGTGTGACCCGAACGCCGAGAAGGTCCCGCTCGAGGCCGAGGTGAGCCGCATCCTGCTTTCCCTGGACGTAGATCCTGCCGCCGCCGACCTCGAGTTTCTTGTCGCTGCCGCGGTGCGCACGCGCCGGCAGCGCGTGAGATTCGTCGGCGTCAAGCGCACCCTCGAGGAGGAAGGCCGGCGCTGCCGCATGCGCGTTGCTCTGGAGTGGAACGGCACGATCTTCGGCGGGGAGGCGACGGGGGAGGCTGGTCCGCTGCAGGAGCTGCGGGCCGCGGCGGCTGCGGCGCTGGTGGCCGTGCAGCAAGTGGCGGGCGGCGAACCGGCCGTTCGCCTCACGGGAGTGAAGCAGATACGGGCCTTCGATAGCGACCTCGTGCTCGTCTCGCTGTTCCACTCCGCGGCGCCGCCTGAACGTCTGGTGGGCACCGTGATGGTGGCCGGCGACCCGGTCCGCGCCGCGGCGCTCGCGGTGCTGAGCGCGTTGAACCGCCTTCTCGGCAACTACCTGCGTACCACGGATTGAAGGGCATGGGCGCGCGACGAATGACTCAGCTCCTGTGGCTGCTCGCCGCCGTCGGCTCGAACGCCTGCGCCCTGGCGGGACGCCGTTCGCCGCCACCGCCCGAACCTTGGAGCGACACCGAGGAACTCGCCTTCCTCGCGGATGAGGCCGAAGCCGCCACGGCCGCCGCCGAGGCCGATGCCGTGGTCGAGGACAACGGCCTGCGCGACCTGGGGATCGACCCTGGCGATTTCGATCTCCCGGTCCACGTCAACGAGCGGGTCCACTTCTGGATGAGCCATTTCCAGCGCCACAGTGATCGCTTCGCGCTCCATCTCTCCCGCAAAGGACGGTACGAGACCTTGATCCGCGAGCGGCTGCGGGCGCGGGGGATGCCGGAGGATCTGCTCTACCTCGCGCTGATCGAGAGTGGGTTCTCGCCTCGAGCTTACTCCCGGGCGCACGCCGTCGGGATCTGGCAGTTCGTGGCGGAGACCGCGCGGCGCTATGGCCTCGAGGTGACGTCGTACCTGGACGAGCGGCGTGATCCCATCAAGTCGACGGAAGCAGCATTAGACTATTTGCAGGCGCTGTACGCGCAGTTCGGTAGCTGGTATCTGGCTGCGGCGGCGTACAACACGGGGGAAAACCGCGTGGAGCGGATCCTGCGTGAGCAGGCGGGAGGCACGCGCGGGCACGACTCGCTGTTCTGGAGGATCGACCAGTTCCTGCCTCAGGAAACGCGCAACTACGTGCCGCGCCTGCTCAGCGCCCTCATCCTGGCCAAGTACCCTGATCGCTTCGGCTTCGGGCAGGTGCAGCCCCAGCCGCCCGAGGCCTTCGAGATGGTGACCGTGCCTGACGCCACCGATCTTGAAGTCGTGGCCCAGGCCGCGGGCGTTACCCTGGCCGAAATCGAGCGCCTCAACCCGCAATTTCCCCGGGGAATCACGCCGCCAGGCCGCGCCGTTCCGGTGCGGGTGCCGGTTGGGCGGGCCGAGAGCTTTGCCGCCGCATTCGCCCGCGTCCCGCCCGAGCAGCGCCTGCGCACCCTGGAGCACGTAGTGCGCAAAGGCGAGACCCTCTCCCAGATCGCCCTGCGCTACGGGACTACCGTGGCCGCCATACAGGAGGCCAATCGTATCCGCGACCCTCACAGCATCACCGTGGGGCGCCGACTGACCATCTCCCGCCGCCGGACCGGGGATTCCGCTGCCGGCACGGCCGCCGCCCCCGAACCCTCGACTCCCATGGAAGCCCCACCGGCAAAAGCTGGTGGCTCCCGCAGCACGGTATACGAAGTACGCGCCGGTGACAGCCTCTGGGGAATAGCCCGGAAGTACAACATCAACGTGGCCGACCTGCGCCGCTGGAACGACCTGCCCCCGGGCGGGAGAATCCTCCCCGGCCAAAAGCTCCTGCTCCGCCTCGAAACCAGCATCCTCGTCTATCACGTCCAGCCAGGTGATACGCTCTGGGGCATCGCGCGCCAGTACGGCACGACCGCCAACCGCCTCCGGGAGTGGAACCGCCTACGGGAGGACGCTGTGCTCCGCCCCGGCGACCGCATCGAAGTCCCCCTCGAGCGCTGAGACATTCCTGGCGCGTCCCGCGATCGGCTGGCGCGGCTCCTGCGTTGCCCGCCGGATGGCCAGGCTGAGGTGGGAGCGTGCGCTGCATTGGGTCAGGGTAGTCTACCCGCAATACGAGCAGTCCCAGCGTTACGCGGGGCAGGTGGGTGAGGTCGTAGGCCACTGGGGGCCGGAGAACAGTGCAGGCGGCCGGGCGGAGCTTGGGCTGCCGCCGCCTTCTAATCCTGTCCGGCCAGCACAGCGCGATCGTAGCCGTTGGCCGGGTCGCCGCCGAAGCGCCGGATCGAGTCCACGGTGGCGGGGCCGCGGTTGTAGG
>JACQVE010000205.1 GCA_016209965.1 Gemmatimonadota bacterium
ACGAGTGGCTCTCATGAATCCTCCCTCCCTTCCAGGACTGTTGCGCCGGGCTCCCTTCGCGCCGGCTGGTTGGAGAATTCTGGACCTGCGGCCCCAGAACCCCCAGAGGCATGTGCGGCCAAGTGAACGCGAGGCGACCCGGCCAAGATCGGCCCGGCCGCCTCGCCCCGCCTTGCGCAGGAACCCGCGCTGCGCGCAAGACCCGTACCCTGAAGCTCTCCTTCGCTCCAATCCGCGGGGCGGCACTCGGGTTCCCGGGGCTGCACCGTGATCGGTCGCACGTGTTCCGCACCTGCGGCCCGAGCCAGCTCGATTTCGGCGGCTATGATCCCGGCGCCGCGGCCGCTGCGCAGTACCGGCAAAAGGAGTTCAGGCGCAGCGCGAGCAGCCCTGCAGGCCACGTAAGAGAGGGGCGCGGGCTCGAAGGAGCCCGCGCCCCGAAGTTGCGCCGGGAAGGGGAGGCCGACTAGGCGTCGTGGTAGAGGAAGAACTCGTAGGGGTGCGGCCGGAGCTGCATCGGCTCGACCTCGCGCGTGCGCTTGTAGGCAACCCAGGTGTCGATCACGTCCTGCGTGAACACCTCCCCCTCGAGCAGGAAGGCGTGGTCCGCCTCCAGCGCCGCCAGCACGTCTGCCAGGGAGCCGGGCGTGTTCCTGACCCGCGCCCGCTCGGACTCCGACAGGTGGTACAGGTCCTTGTCAATCGGCTCCGGCGGCTCGATGCGCCGCTTCACCCCGTCCAGCCCCGCCATCAGCATGGCCGCAAACGCCAGATAGGGGTTCGCCGCGGCGTCCGGCGCCCGGTACTCGATGCGCTTCGACTTGGGCGAGCGCGAGTACACGGGGATCCGGCAGATCGCTGAACGGTTGCGCTGCGAGTAAATCAGGTTGATGGGCGCCTCGTAACCGGGCACCAGCCGGCGGTACGAGTTGGTCGTGGGTGCGCAGAAGGCCAGCAGGGCGGGGGAGTGCGCGATCAGCCCGCCAATATACCAGCGCGCGACGTCCGAGATCTGGCCGTACCCCGTCTCCGAGAAGAAGACGTTGCTCCCGTCCTTCCACAAGCTCTGGTGCACGTGCATCCCCGAGCCATTGTCCCCGAACAGCGGCTTGGGCATGAAGGTGGCCACGTAGCCGTGGGCATGGCACACGTTGCGCACCACGTACTTGTAGATCTGCACCTGGTCCGCCATGCGCACCAGCGGCCCGAAGCGCATGTCGATCTCCGCCTGACCCGCCGTGCCCACCTCGTGGTGATGCACTTCCACCGGCACACCCGCGTCCTTCAGCCGCAGCACCATCTCACTGCGCAGGTCCTGCAGCCGATCCACCGGCGGGACCGGAAAATATCCCTCCTTATGCCGCGGACGATACGCCAGGTTGGGACCTGTGTTCTTCCCACTGTTCCAGATCCCTTCCTCGCTGTCCACCTCGTAAAAGGCAAAATGCGCACCCTGGTCGAAGCGGATGGAATTGAAGACGTAGAACTCCGCCTCCGGCCCCCAGAAGGACTGGGTGGCGATGCCCGTGCGCGGAAGGTAGCTCTCGGCTTTGCGCGCGATGTAACGCGGATCCCTGCTGTACGGCGCCCCCGTCACCGGGTCCCGCACGTCACACACCAGCGAGAGCGTCTTGACGCGGCAGACAGGATCCACAAAGGCGGCGGCCGGATCCGGGATCAACAACATGTCGCTCTCGTGAATGTCCTGGAACCCGCGGATCGACGAGCCGTCAAAGCCCAGCCCCTCCTCGAAGCAGGACTCCACCAGCTCTTCCGCCGGAACAGAAAAATGCTGCCACGTCCCGAGCAAGTCCGTGAACTTCAGGTCCACGATCTCGACCCCCTGCTCCCGAATCAGCCGGAGCACGTCCTCTGCCAGAGGGGCCCGCCGGTCGGCCTCTGCCTGCCGGCTTCCCGCTGCCCGCGCCGTCGCCTCCGCTGTCGCCATAAGATCTGCCTCCGCGCGTGGGGTGGTGTGTGGGTACCGGGCGCAGCCGCCCGCCCACCGCCGCCAAGCTATGGTCCGTGGCCCCCGCCGTCAAGCATCTTCGGAACACTTGACCACTTCCGCGTTGACGATTTGCAGGAATCGGGCCGGCCGCAGCCGATGCGTCCAGGGGCATCGCGTCAAATGTCACAATGGCTTGCGACACCCCGAGCGCGAGCCGGGAAGGCTGCGAGAACGGACGCGGGAACGCGGGTTGGTATGGCGATAGCAAAGGTGTTATCGATGCGCGTGCGGGTGCGGGTGCGGGTACGGGTACGAAAGGATATCGCAATTTGGATGGGTGGGCAGTGCTGGCCGCCTGTCCACGTGTCTCGCCCTCGCTCCCCTGGCGAAGGGGGCCACGGTTAGCGGAGCCGGGGGCCCGTGGCACGGCGGGGCCGCGGCACGGCGGCCCTGCAGGGAGAGGGATCAGGAGTGGGGCGCGTCACGCGGCTGGAGGCGGGAGGAGCGGGACCTGGCGATGCGATACGATCAACCCTTCTGGGCGCACGAGCAGTGGGGCTCGGGGTGGATCGGGCGGATCCGGCGTGGAACGAGCTGCACGATTACGATTTCGAGATGCGGGGTCCGTACCGCCCTGGCGCGCTGCTGGACGCGTATCTCGAGTGGCAGCAGTTCCGACGTGAGGCGTCGCCTGCGCAAGGGCGGCGCATCTGGCCGGAGGACGCGTGGGAGGAGCTGCACGAATGGCTGGAGTGGCGGCGGCATCAGCGCCGGGGCGCGCCGCCGTCCGCCTGGCGAGGGTACGGCCGGGAGTACGGCCGGCGGATCCCGGGGCTTACGGAGCCTCGGCCGTGGCGTCCTCGGCGGGCCGCCTGGCCGCCGCCGGACTGGTACTAGCACTAGCCTCCGCCCTGCTCCCTCGGCGACACGGCGACCGCCCTACTCCCATACGCACCCGCATCCGCTCCCGCACCAGGGCGGTATCGCCACATCGCCGTGTCGCCGTGTCGCCCCTATCGTGGCGACTCGTCCGGACTGGCGTTGCGGGCCGGGAGAACCGGTTCGATGAAGACGTGCATGATCCCGCCGCACACGGCCGGGCTCCACGAGTCGATCGGATCCATGAGCTCGACGCGCACCGTGCGGGGCAGTCCGCTCCGGATCACCTCCTGCGCGGCCTCGATCACCTCGCCCTCGCCGCAGCCGCCGCCGATGGTGCCGACCAGGCCGGCGGCCGGGTCGATGAGCATCTTGCTGCCCACGTCCCGGGGCGTGGAGCCACGCACATCCACGACTGTCGCGAGCGCCACGGCGCGGCCGGCCCGTGCCGCCTCGACCAGGGCGCGGTAGACGTCAGCGTCCTGCATTCTGCTCCGCCCGCCGGCGTACCAGCCGTTCCAGCACGCGTTCCTTCCGGGCCAGAGGGGTCGGCTCACCTGCCGGGGCCGACTCGGGGCCGCGGCGGAGCTGGATGATCTCGGCGGCAATGCTGACGGCGATCTCCTCGGGCGTTTCCGCCTGGATGTCCAGCCCCACGGGCGCGCGCACCAGGGCCAGGCGCTCGGCCGGGACGCCCGCGTCGGCCAGCGCCTGGAACGCGGCGCGGGTGCGCCGGCGGCTGCCGATCATGCCGATGTAGCGCGGCATCGTCGAGCGCTGCAGCAGCCGCTTCAGGCAGTCGAAATCGTACTTGTGCGCGCGGGTCACCAGCACGACCCAGGTGCGCGGCCCGAGGGTCACGCCGCGGAAGGGGTCGGCGAAGTCGGCGTGCAGCACGCGGGCCGCGTCCGGGAAGCGGGCCGGCGTGGCGAACTCCTCGCGGTCATCGAGCACGCTCACGCGAAACCCGAGCAGGCTGCCGAGCTGCGCCAGCGGCACGGCGATGTGGCCCGCGCCCACGATCACCAGCTCCTCGGCCGCGTGCTGCGCCTCCACGTAGAGGGTGTACTCCCGGCCGTCCAGCTCGAGGGCGCAGCTTCGGGGTGGCGCGCCAGCCAGCGCCTCGCGCGCCAGCTCGAGCGCGCGCCGGTCGAGCGCTTCCTCGCCCAGCATCCCCCGCGTCTCGCCCGTGCCCAGGAGCAGCAACCGGCGGCCGCGCCCCGTGCTGCGGGGCGCCTCGACTAGCGTGACCAATGCCACGGCCGGTCCGCCCTCCAGCGCCTCGAGCGCGGCGCGGGCCGCATCCGCCGGGCCAAGGCTGGTGCCGGAGACGGCTCCTCTCCTTCCGCCTGGCTCGTGCTTCAAGATCGTTCCCGATCCCGCGGGAAAAGGTGAACAGTCATGTTGTTCGACCGGGTCAGCAGAACTGCTGCCAGTGTGTAGCCAGTTGCTGTCCCGACTCAGGAGTTGGCGGCGCATGCGCGCCCGTCAGCAGTGTTGGCCAAATGGCCCTTGGTGCCGAGCCGCTACCCAGCCGATCCGGATTGGCGTTCAGGGCCGAGGCGAGTGGGCCGGACGTGTGCTCAGGCGAAAGTATCCGCGCCTCCTCGTCCCCGGCAAGCAACGCCGTTGGGCAGCAAGCGCTATGTTGAGCAAGCCCCCCCGAGCGGTGCCTTTCGCTCGCTGAGCTGCCGCGGCAGATAGCCGTCGCACTACCCCTGTTGCAGCCGTGACAGGAGCGCGGCGTAATCCTCCGGCGTGTCGATATTCTGGTTGATCCCCGGGTCGTCCACCGCCACGTCGTGCGTGTCCGCCGCGTGCCGGGCGATGATCGAGCGGGCGCCCTCGGGCAGTTCGGTCTCCAGGATCTCGAGCAGGACGCTGCGTGCGAAGAGCGTGGGGTGCCCGGCCTGCCCGTGGCATACCGGCCGGACCACGGTCTTCCGCGTGGCGCGGAACGCCTCGATCAGAGCGCGCGCGGTCGCCTCCTGGACCAGCGGCCGGTCTACGGGCAGGACCAGGGCCGCGTCGCCGTCGGCCGGCAGGGCGTGGATGGCGAGACGCAGCGAGTCGACCTGCTCGCTGCCAGCGTGCGGGTTCAGCACGATGCCGGCACCCGCCGCGCGCGCCGCGCGGATCGCCGCGTCGTCCGCTGCATTGAGCACGGCCAGCACGCTGCGGCAGCCGGCGGCCGCCAGGACGCGTATGGCACGTTCGAGGAAGCGCTCGCCCTGAAGCTCGAGCAGCGCTTTGGCCCGGCCCATGCGCCGGGAGCGGCCGGCCGCCAGAACCACGCCGTCCACAGGGCCCTCACCGCCCATCCGGTGCTGACTGCTCGGCTGCATGGCAGCGCCTGGTCTCGTAGAAAGGTGACCTGGTCGTCCCGCGCAAGTTGCCCTTCCGCGGCAGGCTCCGTCAACCCGGTGCCGCGCCCGGCAGGGATGCGGGGCCGCACGCCGCCCGGTCCGCCGGCAAGGCAGCGATCCGATCGTGATAGCCGGATATTCCTGAATCACTCGGAGGCAGCGAACTTCTGCATTACCCGAGCGGCGAACTCCACGACCTCACCCGGATGTGCCGGTTTCCGAGGCGGAGCGGAGCACGCGCAGCGCCGTAGCGCTTCCGGCCCCTTGTCCGGCTCCGCCCCCGCCTTTAATATTGGCGACCCTTTTCGGCGCTCCCGCCCGTACGGCGTCCCTGGTTCTCCTCAGTCGGCGTGGAATGAAGCACCTTCTTGTAAGACCTGTGCGACGCGGCACACTCGTGCTGCTCCTGTGCTGCCCATCACTTGCGCTCCGGCAGGCGCAGGCGGCTGCTCAGGACCTGCAGCCGCCCCGCTGGACAGCTTCGCTGGGGGTGGCCGGCGTGTCGCCGCAGTATTTCTACCGTGGGCGCGTCTACGTCCAGGACCGGAACCAGAGTTACGGCTCGCAATACCAGGAGCGAAGCGGCGCCAGCCTGGGGCTGGTGGCGAGCTGGAGCTGGCGCACGCAGCGGGTTGGGGAGCTCGCGCTCACCGTGAGCGGCATGCAAACGGAATCGACCGGCAGCTACAGCGGCATCGCCGCGCCGGAGACGCACGACCGGTCACTGCTCATGATTGGCGCGGATGTGGGGTGGCGGCTGGTCGTGTGGCGCTCCGGCATGATCACCTTCCGCGTGCCGCTCGGGCCTGCACTCGCCTGGCACCGCCTCAAGTTGTCGGACGGGCACCGGGACGCGTACTCGAACCCGGGCGGCACGGAGCGGCCGCAGGTGCGCTGGTCGGACCGGGATTGGGTCTCCCTGGGCGGGCACGCGGGGCTGTCGCTGATCCTGGCGGCCTCGAGCCACCTGAGCCTCTGGGTCGGGGGCAC